>JAYSPO010000688.1:0-6162 GCA_043722015.1 Candidatus Kuenenia sp.
TGCAGATTGAGCAGCCCGACGAACGCCCCGAGGCGCTGAATATGTTCATGCAGCGTATAAACACTGCGATCCTGAGGCTTTTCAGAAAACCCGCAGCCCAGATGATCCATCGCAATCACGCGATAGTCGCGGCTCAGGTCTTTCACAAGTCGCCGCCACGCAAAGCTCCATGTGGGATTGCCGTGGACCATCATCAGCACCGGACCTTGCCCTTCGTCGATGTAATGCTGCACATGCCCGTCCACTTCAAACCAGTGCGACGCAAACGGATACTCGTCACGAAACCCATCACGTCGTTCTGCGCGTTCACGCAGTTCCGGATCGATTTGTTCCGGTGTGAGCAGGCGGGTGATGGGTTCAGGTGAAGGCATGCGTAGCTTGACTCTCCGAGTCGAGTTGAGCCAGATGGCGCTCGTTATCGGTCACTGTTCGTGGAGACGCAGCAGCGCACCGGAGGTGCTGGAGAGTATGCCGACAACCGTTTCGATTCCAGTATCATCGCCGCTCGGAATGAACAACCTCTCGAAGCTGATACACGGCGGATCGGATCTGGTCTTCTGAATGATCACAGCAGAGCGACATTCGCAGCCGCGACGTCCCGGTGGCGACCGTCGGCGGGCGAACCGCAGGAATGAAATACCCGTTGGCCGTCAGCCGTCGGCTGACACGCACGGCCAGTTCATCATCGCGGAGCAACACGGCAATGATGGGACTGTCGGGTGGAGCAGTGATCACTTCGAGTGCCGCTTCCTGCAGCAGATGACGGGCAAACATCGACCGTGCTGCCAGTGTCCTGCGTCGCTCTGGCTCATGCCTGATGACCTGCACCGCAGCCGCTGCCGCCGCGCAGACTGCAGGCGGTAGAGCTGTCGAAAAGAACTGACTGCGCGCCATGTTCCACAGCCATTCGCACAGTGTGGTTGACCCTGCCACAAAGCCTCCAAGCCCGCCGATGGCCTTGCTGAGCGTTCCGATCGTCACGGAAATGCGGCCTTCCACATGCTGCAGCTCACATACGCCGCGCCCGGTCGCTCCGAACACTCCCGTTCCATGTGCTTCATCAACAATGACGGCGGCGCCGCAGCGATCAGCAATGTCGCACAACTGCGGCAGATCAGCCAGCGTTCCGTCCATGCTGAAGACGGTGTCAGTGACGATGAATACAGCGTCATAGTCCTTACGACGACGTTGGATCGCGTCACGGAGTCGATCGAGTTCTGCGCGATCGTAAACAAAGAATTTCCCGACACTCGCGCGGCAGCCATCAATGAGGCTGGCATGATTTTCGCGATCACAGAAGACTGCATCCCGCAGACCAATCAGTGATGTGAGTGTGCCGAAGTTTGCAGCGAAGCCGGAAGGAAACAACAACGCGGATTCCGTCCCCTCAAATTCCGCAAGGGCTGCTTCCAGACGTGCATGGTACGGCGACCGTCCTGCAATCAACCCGCTCGCACCAGCACCCGCCTGCGTGGCCGCAATGTCTGCGAACGCGGCGACTACTCTCGGATGCCGCGTGAGCCCAAGGTAGTCATTCGTTGCAAAACTCAGGCAGCGCTGGCCATCGACGATGCATTCTGTGGTGCTGACGGCTTCCACGCATCGTCGCACGCGCCGCTGATGAATTGACGCAAGTTGCTGCAATGACGCTGTCAGACGCTGATGCAAAGCGTCGTTTTGGGGCGGTTCGCTCATGGCTCATTCCAGACCGCGCAGATGCTGGACCCAGGCGGGCGGAGTGTTCAGCCAGATGTTGTCACGACGGATGCGGCAGCGGTCGCAGTGACTCTGCAGCGTCGCATCAATGGACGTGATTCGAATTCGTTCTGCACCGCGCGAAACGACCTTGCGGATCGGCCGCACGTACATGTATTCAAAATAACTCAGCACGCCGCCTGGCTTGAGTAATCGAAAGTATGTCTCAGCAATCGACGTCACAAGTTCTGCCGGAAAGTTATTGAGCGGCAATCCGGAGATCACGAAATCGTACGGAGCCGAACTCGCAAACTCCTGCACCGGGAGCTGATGAACGGTCGATTGTGCCTTCGCACTCATCCACGCCGGTTCAGACTCAAATCGCTCATGCAGAATTCGCACGAACTCTGCATTGAGTTCCACCAGATCGAACGAGTCGCGGGGTCGCAGGAGCCGCACGATACTGTCAGTCACAGGACCAGTGCCCGGGCCGATTTCGAGGACTCGCACAGGAACTGCAGAATCGCGGGCCGCCAAATAACTGGTCATTGACCTTGCGAGAAACCGGCTGCTGGGAGCGATCGCGCCGGTCGTTTCAAACCGCTGCCGAAACTGGCGGAAGAATGCAATCTGGTTCTTCAACGCCGAAAACATGGTGAGAGCCTGGAAAAGGGGGCAGGAACCAATAGCCAAATGGCCCGGAGGATGCTTCGCACTATTGGTTCCAGCCCCCTTTGCCAGACCCTCTAGCGCGGCGAAGCCGCAAATCTGAAATTCGAAAGAACTACGGTCGAAAAGATGCGCGCAAAATGCGCAGTTGTTGAAAAGAAAGGATCCTAAATCCAGTGACTTGTATGCTCGAAGTATAGTAGCTGACGGGCTTTAACGCAACTCTGCCAAGCCCTGTTGCAGCGCATGTTGCAATGCGAAGCTGCGGAATGAATTCCGGAATTGTCCCAAGCGCCCCACGCCGCCCGTGTCCCAGCTTCGGCAGCACGTTTGCCGGTCACAACGTTTTTCAACTCCCGATCCAGCTTCCAGACCATGGAGGCAGGTACTGCACACTTCGGAAACGTCGGGCATTCGTGTCGCTAGGTCTCCGGCACCCCTGCGTGTCTCGGTGTGGTCGATAACTTTGTGCAACTGGCAACTGCTTGACTACCTCAGGACACGCCCTCCTGTGCGGTTCGGGCTGGAATCGTTGCTGGCTCACTATGCGATCTGAGAAAGCTCGTCTGTATTCGGTCTGACGGCAAGACTTGTTGAAGGTCCGCTGAACTAAAAAATCAAATTAATGTCGCTTCGGCTAGACGGATTACGCAAAAATGCCTTGGAGAGACATGAGACTGAGAAAATGGAACATTTCGATCGAATTCTGCGGGTGTAAAGGCTGTTCGGTAGCTCCTCATACATGAACCTTAGCGAGCACTGTTCCGTTCAGTGTCAACACTTCGTTGGTGACCAAAAACTCGATTTGTTTTTCGATGATCTGACGTAGTTGCTGGCCAGTCGATCGGAAGCCGAATTCGCGGGCAAGGCCTCTCACACACTCGTCGATCGTGGCTCCCACATGGCGATTCACGAAATTGATAACCCCTTCCTGGATTTCAATGGGCGGCAGTGATTCTGGTTTCCGCAACGTGACCGATGTCACATTTTCGCGATCTCGGATTCGGAATTCCTGCTGATTGAACATCCAATAAAATCCGTCCTCTTCAATAAGGTCCCGCCTCTTTACGAGAAGCGTCAAGGCTTGAGTCACTGCCGCTGAAATACGTGAGCCTGATCGAGACTGACCAAAAAGTGTCGTGACGCGACGAGCCGTTTCGTCACCATGAATCGGTCCTTCGATCAAAACGATCTTCGATACAATGATAGCCAATTCCTTGACTGGGATGTCCCGTATTGACGCAGAGCCTGAGTTAATCGGGAAATTCGCCTCCACGTACGGATTCTTGACGGCGATCGAATCTCTGGGGTCAGCAACCACCTTTTCCCGTTCGATACCGTGATCCGGCTGAATCGCAACAACATCCGAAGATACTGTTATGATTTCAGAGAAGGTCGCAACTCTGGCGTTGCTGCTTTCTCCCGCTGAATAGCCTGACCTTGCATTTTCAACAGCGGTAACCAGTCTTCGAAGTTGCGACTCCGGGCTTTGAAAGCCAGTCTGTGCTCCAAATTCGATGCAAAGTCCAGCCGTGATCGACCAGAACTTGTTCACGCAGTCGGTCACGGTCACGAGCCCAGCGGGACGAATGATACGTGGCACCGTCGCATTCGTCGGATCAAGAGCAAGTGATCCGGAGATACCGACAGTGGGAACTGATCGAGCGTGAATATCCATGGACCACAACGTGGGTGCTGCGTCTGTCGGATGACATCATGCTCAACGTAAATACGAACTTTTTGGAATGGACGCAAGGTGAATCACTGGATGGTCGCAAACTAAGTCCGGAAGAACGTTCGTCACGAGGCTGGGAATTCGCAACATCGTTCGGAACTCTCGTGCTGATCGGCTCCGGGCTGAAGCTGCCGGGAGGAGCCGCCGTTGCGGAGTCGATGGCCGGTCGCAGCGCCATGTCTCGCATTCTTCGCACCCCAATCGAAGGGGTCATCGCCGGCAGCGCTCGAAGTGCCGCCGGTGCCGTGTCTGCGGCCGGGTCGGCGCTTGGGAGAGCCGTGCTTCGCAATCCGCGAATCGTGGCGCTGCAGTTGAGACTTGAGGCGGTCCTGTCAAGGATGACATCAAACGGTGCCTCTGGGCTCAGTCGACTGTCTCGCAGTGGTCGGGTTCTATTGGAAGGACCGCTCTCGCGGCTTGGACAATCGACAAGTCTCCCGTTTAGGACGCCATTGACACTGAAAGTACGTCTTTCACGGTTTTTCGCGACGGCGACTCGGATGCATGTGGGAGTGGGGGACACTCCGGTAGGACGAGTACTGCAACGTGCCTTTCCAAGAATCAATTGGGAACAGGGGCATGTCTTCATCCAGCGTCGTTGGTTCCGCTCCGGAGGACCGACACAATGGTACCCTGCGAATGGCATTGCGAATCTGGGGTTGCGACGACTTGGAAATGGCGGATGGAATCTACTGCCGATGCCGCGAAGCCTCAATTCTGTCCTCGGACGTCATCCTTGGATGAGCTGCGGGGTCGGCGCAGGTGTTGCCGGAGGTACTGCTGGACTTGTCGGGACCACCGGATACAACGCCTACCTTCTTGCAGGAGAGTCTCTGGGACTCGGCAAAGATGTAATAATCATTATCATTCAAGAATTCCCAAATGAGTAGTCCAAAAGGTTCACCGTTATTTTATTACGGAACGACCGAGGAAGTGCAACTCGGTGATCATGTGCGTTTGCGGCGGCGGTTCCGCACGGACTTGAAAGGTGTCGTGTCCTATATTCCAGGCTTCAGCAAAATGCATTCTGAACTTGAATATGACGACGTCAAACAATGGGCGATTCGTTGTGACGACGGAACGATTCGTGCAATGGCATATTACCCAAACACACCCTACGGACAACCTCCAAAACACATTGTTCTTGAAGCACGGGGTTCTGGGCGTGAAATACTTCCCAACGAATTGCTGGAATGATGTGCGGTCAAACTTCAGATTTCGGAATAGATGGAAAGCAATTTCAAGTTAAGGGAACTGCCAGGTGGAGTTGTTCAAACTAAGGAAGGCATGTTGTGACAATCAACAATTCGGACAATTCAGAGAGTTCTTCCGCGCCCGTCAAGCGTCGGCAGTTTACACGAATCGAACTTGTTCTGCTGACTGCGGCATCGCTGATGTTTGTCGGATGGACGATTGCACTTCGGACTGAGGGATCAGTCGATTCTGCAAATCGGCTTGCGATGTCACTAATCAGTATCGGTGCGGCCCTAGTGTTTTCTGTGATCAACCGCCGTCGACGAAAACGCATTGGTCGCGGCTCGGGAGCACTCTTTGCAGCAGCGGTCGTTTGTGCAGTCAGCGGCATCCTGTGGGGCGCGTCCGCGTATTTTGAACACAAGAGGGCGGCGCTTCGGCAACACATGTTTCAAGACAACTTTCGGCACCAATTTGGACTCTGATAAATTCTCCAAGCTTCTAGTGGGCGGCAGTTGATGAATCAGTCAGTCCCGACAACTCGCAATGCTGCTCGATCTGTGGCGTTGAAGGATTTCCAGATCGGGTTGCTGGACGCGGGTGTGACTCTGAACGGATCATCTACCGGTGCAATTCAGACGTATGTGACGGGTCAGGCGGGAGCGGAAGCGACGGAAGCCCAGGGTGAAGCAGGAGCGGCTCAGGCGAACGCAGTATCAGCGACAGCCGCTGATACGGGACTGACGTCAGCCTTGGTCGCAGCAGGCAATGCGGCGGCGTTGGCTTTGAGCGGTTCGGCGGGAGTGTTCTCGACGGCGGTGAGCGGTGCGCAAAGAGCATGGAAGATTGCTTCGGCGACGGCGAACGGC
>JAYSPO010000689.1:0-3696 GCA_043722015.1 Candidatus Kuenenia sp.
TTCCACCGCCAAAACCTATCTCATTCCCATCCCGATTATGACCTCTGCTAACCTACGCTGAATAAACCGACCCTAAACCAATCACCGGGAATTGCTGACCATAGATGAACTTGTCCGCCCAGCGGTTCTCTTCCAGGAAGACTTCATAGCAGCTTGAGACATTGCCATCGGCAGTCAAACAGAAGCTGTCCTGAGACATGCCACAAAAATGATTCGTCAGCAGCCCGAGTCTTGCGCCCGAAAAGTAAAGTTCGTGGCCATGTTGAGATGCGATGGCCCTTGCTTCCCGGAACATGTTCAGGAACTCTTCCGTTTCTGCGGATGGTGCATTTCGCCAGCGACCCAATTGATACGCTGGCTCTACCTGAATCTTTGCCGGAGAAAAAGTTCGACAGATGTATTCGATCGAAGCCGGCAGGAATGCCAGATGATCGGCGGTCGCAGTCAGTCTTAGGCCGTAGTTGAAGCCCGCAGCATCAAAGCGATGAAGTGTGCGGGAGACGGCAGCAGAACTTCCGTTACCGGAAATCGTCAGGCGATGTTTGTCATGGACCTCCGGAATTCCGTCGAGTGAAACGCTGACACCATCGAGATGATTGATAATCCAGTCAATCTTTTCTTCCGGAAGTACGGCGTTGCTGGCCATCGCGGCTTTGAGTTCCAGTCCGTTTGCCGCAGTGAGTTCGGCTGCATACGCATACGAACCGGTCAGCGTCTCCCAGTTCAGTGAAGGCTCGCCGCCTCCATGATAGGCGAGCTCAATTCCGGGTTGCCCCAATTCAATCGCGTTTCCGAGGACGAAGTCAATCCCGCGACGCGCAACCGCAAGCGGCATCCTTTTCAGCGGAGTGTCTCCCGCAGCAGCGTAACAGTACGTGCACCGAAGATTGCAGCCCGTTGTCAGGAACAGTGTGCAGGTGGTAGGCTTTGGCGTTCCGTGGTGCGCGGTCACGGGAGGGACTTCCGGCCCACCGTCAATGATCAAAAGGTGCCTCAGCAACGCGACGAGATTCTGGCAGTCGTCGTCCAGCGGAATCTCCGCGCCGCTTTGCAAGGCCGCAAGCAAGTTCACCGTCGCAGCATTTGCGACAAAGGCGGCCTGTCTCAACGGGGCGTAAACGATGTATGCACCGTCAGTGGGAATGATGAACAATTCCGCTGTAAGATTTGGCGATGTAGAAGACATCGACCTATATTTCTGTTCGGTGTGGGGCATACAACATAGTCCTCGATAACATTTGTCCGCAATCGTGGTGGAATTGCAATCGCAGCGACTCACATTTTTGAAAATGGCGGATATGCGTTCCCGATCCGCTGCAGCGTTCAGTAATGGAATATGAGTGCCCGATGATGGTCGTCGAGATACGATGACTGCGTGTCACTTCACGAATTCCGAGGTACTCGGGGCCGTGTGGTGGTAGCGTAAAACGGCGTCGGCTGCAATTTGCGAGGCGAAGGCCTTAAACCGCCAGATTTTTTGCCAGCGAGACGCATTGTTGAACACAGCGGGACGCAGTTTGTTTGCCGATGCAGACGTCCGCATCAGGAATCCATAAACGGCTTCAGCGGCAGCTTTCCTACCTCGCACGAGTTGATACTTGACGTCACTCTCTGCACCGAATCTCCAATAGCCACGGTAAGAACCGGTGTTCGTAAGTGGCGCAAATTCCGCCTGGTACGCTTCATCGCAGAATGCCAGGACGTACCAGGTGTCTTCAGGGCATGCACCGACCCTGGCATTGAGGTCCCGCTCGAGTGTCCTGACATCCTTCTGTTTTAAGATCTCAAACTGCTTGTCCGACTCTTCAGCACCAAGCGCCGTTCCCGCTACCGTGAACACCAGACCGGCGAGAATCATAGTCAGTTGACGCGCGACTAAACTTTCTGGATGACTCATGAAAATGACTCCTGATTAAGCAAGTCGATGTAAATGCCTTGAGTGACATTAGCTGACCGCAGTGGTCGCGCGATTCTCGTCTTGTCAGTGTGTGATCACAGTGGAATGCGTAGAAAGAGATCCGAAGCCCCCCAAGAATTCGTGAATTTCACGCTTTTTCCTTCAACCGGCGATTCCATGCGATGCCACCATCCCGCGTGCCTGAGTTCAGGACCGCGTGCTTCCCGCCAGTTCTTCAATCACAACCCAATGCCCGGAGCTCGCAACAAACTGAACGAAATGAGGAGTTTGTTTTGAAATAGTCAAACCGGCCTTTGGAAGAACTGTTTGTGATCGGGATTGATCGCGTTCCTGGCCGCTCCTTGCACACTGTCGGGCAAGTCGATCGTCGTCGCAAGCCTGTGGAAAGTCCCCGCCGCGGCCACTTGCCTGTATCAGCGGCTACGCGACAAGCTTTGGCCCGGTGCGCCGACGCAAACAACAATCTGATTTCCGTTGCCTCGAGCTGCCGTCAGAATCCGCAGTCATAATGACAACACATTCCTTGTCGCGAAGCGGGGGAATTGAGGTCGAACCCGTCGCGAAACGGTTCACGTCCAAACAACTCAGGAGGGCGCGTCCTTGGTGACATCTGCGGAAGCGATCGACGGTTCGGGCCACCACCCGGAACCGCGCAAAGAGATGTGCGAACCTGCGTCGGCGAGACCGACCGGAGCGAGTTTCTGCCTGACGTACACTGCTCCGGTCACATCGACCGGAGCGGCGAACGTCATAGCGACAAGGCATGCAGGTGTCGTCAAATTGACGGCGGCCTGGGCACGTTTTCTGGCCAGACACGCGAGGGCCGGAATCCGGCTTATTCGGCCACTCCGGTGGCAGATATTCCAAAAACGTTTCTGACACACGATTAAACGTCCTGAGTCCGTCACTGCCTTTCAGAAAGTGATGCAGGTGAAGGCTGAGCGTGAACTGCTAAATTGACGGTCAGGTGCGGACATCGACGCGGGATCTCACGACATGGCATCAGCAAGGCTGCCTTCTGCATCTGGCATTTGTTGCGAAAGCGGGCAAGTGATGATTTCGTTGAATCTGCGGCTTCAAGGGCGATCGGGAAGGCGGGCACGGCAATCCGGGACAGTCGAACTATCGCTTGTCCGAAAAATCCAGCGTAAAGATATGCGACTCGAAGCTCAATTCAAGCTGACGTTTTGGTTCATCAATCCGCAGCCAGAAATCGTTGAGCCCCAAACCGACATCGTCCTGATGGAACAATTCCTTGCCGGTTCTGACGTCGATCACTCTGGCTCCGATCCGGACGCGCCGCGTTCCGGTATCCGGGTCAGCAGGCCCGCCGCGATTGAGCAGTACCATAATCGGAGAATTCGGCAGGATCACCCTGTCCTGCGCGGATGCACGGCGAATGTAACGATGATCGAGTGGTTCGTCCCAGCGGAGCTCCATTGTCCGACCATCAATGCAGTACATTCGGCCATACACATGCATCGCTTCCATCACCGGGTCCAGATCAATTGATGGATCATCAACTGCCTCGGGCAACACGACGTAATTCCCCAGTGAGTGTACCAGGAACAGTTCGCGCGGTTCCGGCACGGGCGTGACATCATGGCTGGCCAGGACCTGTCCCGTGTCGATGCGCACCAGCGTCAGTTCGCTCCCGCTGCCCAGCGTTGCGACAACATCATTGGCGACGTTGGAAAAAACCGACTGCGCCGGCAGATCAATGGACCATGTGGCGGTGTCGGTCATCAGATCACGGCACTCGAGCACGGACTTTGTCG
>JAYSPO010000690.1:0-1377 GCA_043722015.1 Candidatus Kuenenia sp.
GTCGACATCGCAAAGTGACAGTCTTTGGATCGGCGCGGACGCAGCCCGATCATCCGTGCTGGAAAGTGGCAGAATCGTTCGGTCGGCGGATGGCTGAAGAAGACTGGATGGTCGTGACGGGCGCCGGTGGTGGAATCATGGAAGCCGCCCATCGCGGATCCGGGCGTGAAATGGCAATGGGGCTCAACATCCTGCTGCCATTCGAACAGGAAGCAAACCCGGTGATTGCCGGTGACCCGAAGCTCGTCAACTTCAAGTACTTTTTTACACGCAAGCTGTTGTTTGTCAAAGAAGTCCATGCCCTTGTCACATGTCCGGGCGGCTTCGGAACGATGGATGAAGCTTTCGAATCCCTGACGCTCGTGCAAACCGGCAAGCGCGATCTGATGCCGATTGTGCTGCTGGACGAACCTGGCGGGACATACTGGACCGCATTCCTGAAATATGTCCGCGATGAACTTCTCGATAACGGCCTGATTTCCCCGGGCGATCTGTCGCTGTTTAAAGTCACCGACAGCGTGGACGAAGCCGTCGAAGAAGTGCTCGGGTTTTACAGCGTGTACAACAGCATGAGATTCGTGCGGGAATTGCTGATTCTGCGACTTCATATTGAGCCGCCTGATGAATTTGTGGCTCGGCTGAACGACGAATTCCATGACATCTGCGAAAGCGGAAGAATCGAAAAGGGCCCTGTTCATCGTCTGGAAGTGGACGACGAACATCTGGCCCATTTGCCGCGTTTGAATCTGGTGTTTAATCGCAAAGCCGTCGGTCGCCTGCGGCAGATGGTCGATGTCATCAATTGCGAACTTGAACCAAAGCCGGCGGCGGCGTAGGATGGACATTCATGTCCGTCGCATGGCTCTGAAACGCTGTCAAAGCGAATGTTATTGTGAATCGAGATTCGAGATTCGTCCGGCAGCGGGATACTTACAGGCAAAATCTCGGACATGAATGTCCAGGCTACATATTCGTCATGCATCCATCTCGCCTTATTGAAACCATTCAGCCGCAACTTCCGACCGACCGCACCATCGGAATCGGCTGTGTCGGAGCGGGTTTTATCATGGCGGATTGCCAATTGGTGGCGTATCGTCAGCATGGACTCAATCCAGTCGCCATCACCTCGCGGACGAGGGCCACAGCGTCCGCCGTTGCAGCGCGGCACAGCATTTCGAGTGTGGTCGATTCCGTGGAAGAGGTTGTGGCGCATCCGGAGGTTCAGGTTCTGGACATTGCCGTGCCACCGGATTGTCAGGCCGACATGATTCGCCGCGCAGTCCGTGCCCCGCATCGACTGCGGGCAATTCTGGCTCAGAAGCCGCTGGGCGTTGATTATCGGGAAGCAAGGGGACTGGTGAAGTTGTGCGAAGACGC
>JAYSPO010000691.1:0-1391 GCA_043722015.1 Candidatus Kuenenia sp.
GAATCAACGTCGACAAAATCAAGTCCTGCGTCCAAATTCAATAACTTGAAAACCCAGCATTTTACCGACTCAAATCAATAAACTGGCGCTGTCCAACTACAATGGAGCCTCATATCTCTGGCAAGCGCGATGTGTCGCGGAGATGCCTCCGGAATGGCGGACAGATGCTGATTGGCAGGGCAGCACGATCACGGATTGTGTTGGTACGGTAGGGGCACAAGAATACAAAGTTGTGATTACGTCGGCGACCGGACAGACGGAGTCTTCGACGACTGTGACTTGGCACGCACCAAACGTAGATATAATTGACGGGTTAGGAGCTAATTCTGAGGGCGCACCGCCCTTATTCATTAACGATCTCTGTTTCCGCCAAGTCTGGCGGGCCGCCCCAGGAGCGGATCGAGACACGGGTCCTTGTTTTACTGCCTTTGCTCAGGAACAGATCAGGCGAAGGAATGCAATTGGTGACATCGTAACTGACACGGGCTGGATTCCAGTGGCACCACCGAATGACGACTCTTTCTTCTTTGACTCGCCGTGTATCAAGGACCGCAAGGTCACCAATGTTCCTGCCGAGCAGTGGGCAGGGATCCCGATTGGTGCCGTATTTGACCGATTCGAACAACGCGTCCGACTTACCGCCTCTGAATGTGGTGTGGCTGAACCTCTGGTTTTGACGTCAACTTGGTTCCGCTTGCAGCGTCGCAAGACAGGGGTCTCTACATGTGTTATTGAAATTCAACCATAATAAGCAGGACAATCACGATGAAATATTTAGTGGCACTGACAGCAATCGGTTGTCTCGCAGTTTCCATTGTCGCATTCGCGACCACCTATCACCCGGTTAAAGTTGATGGCATCGGATTTGAAAAGGACAAGCACCCTGAACCGGATCGCGATTTCAAGGTCCTGCGACTGCTGACGCGGCAGGATCTGAAGTCTCAGATGGGGCAGCTGGCACTGCAACAAGTTGCGGCGATGCATGCCGCAGCGGAACAGGAGCGCCGGTTAGAATTGATTCGAACTAAGTTTCCGGGTTACAAACTTTCAGCAGTATCGTGGACGCTGATTTTCAAAAAGGTGTCCCAGGAAGATGACGGTGTGCACGTTGAACTGGAAACCATACCAAGTCTCATTGCAGACAATCGTCCGGCAGCGGTCATCATGGGAACAATGAATGAGTCCTGGGTGCTGAAGAAAAAGAGAGACAAAGTTGAATGCAAATGCCTCAATCGCACGATCGATCCAACTGTAGGATTCGTGATCGACTGACGGAAAACCATGGCGACAACATGAAACTACATCGACCGGGACATACCTACAACGTGACGGATGTGCTACGGCCAGGCAACCTGTAACACGCAGCCGGATTGAGTGGCGATGAACAGGCG
>JAYSPO010000692.1:0-1189 GCA_043722015.1 Candidatus Kuenenia sp.
CCACGTGGCTATGAATTGTACACCGTGTGTTGCCGCCGTCGCAATGTGCAATGCATCACGAGGTTCCGAGGCAGGCACGGCCTTGCTTTTGAGCAACAATTTGGCAAGCATCGCCGCGTCGTCGGACTCGTTCAGCAGCGGAATACCTTCGAGTAATTTGAGTCTTTCGGACGCCGCTGTCGGATCACCGTCACCGCATTCTTCAAGTGTGAGCCGCGATGTGACGATTCGATAGCGAATAGTCGCTGTGGTCCACCAGACGCGAGTAATGCGTTGTCGCGATGCAATGTCCGGGTTGGGATGCATTCGACCAGCGATGTTGCCGACCACAGTGGTTTCAATATAAACAATGTCCATCGGGGCATCATATCACGGCGAACGACTGCGTTAACCTGGCGGCGGGGGTCACGCATCCATTTCAAAACCCGAACCACCGCCGCTCTGGTTGAACGCTTTGTTCGCATTTGCGATTCACTGCGATTTGTGATTCTGCGATTCGTCGCGTGGCGATTTTGCCGCTCGTTCACTGCCGAATGAAACGTAGTTGAGGTGTCAGGTTACGACAGTGCGTGCGACATGGCAAGTGCATCGTTCTGACGCGGCAGAAATTCTGTGTCGAATCATCGCGCAATGCCTTGCCACGTTCGATACAAAGTTGACGTGCCAGTTCATTCCGGGGCTACATTCAATGCCCATGCCCAGCGTCCTTGCCGCATGCGAATCGCGATTGGATCGCCGAGCAAAATCTAAAGCAACCAGAGTCGGCCTCCAGCAAGCCAATGCGTAACCGTTCACGGATATCGGGAATGACCGTTTGAACCACAGATGGACGCAGATGAACACAGATTGACTGTCGACTTTTATCTGTGTGAATTTGTGTTTATCTGTGGTTGATGCCGTTGGCCGCATTCTGAGGCGTGAATGCTTACGCCCACGCACAGCCAAGAATGCGATTTGTCCGTCACGCTGGTTGCCAGCAACGTTGAATGCGAACTTAATTACTTATGGGGTCAAATCACCGGGATAAAGTGATGATCAGTATTTTTATCTCGGCGTGAGTTCAAGTTTATCAGGGTCAAGGTTCTACTACAAGTGTTGGGGTTTTACCCAACTGTAAAAAGTGGAAACCCGGTGAAGCAAGTGCAGATCCGTGAAAGTGAGGTGACAAATGAGTCTGGCGGCGTTCCGA
>JAYSPO010000693.1:0-9593 GCA_043722015.1 Candidatus Kuenenia sp.
GCGGACATCGCCGAAACGCACAATGTGCAGGCTGAACACCCTGAGGTCGTCGCGACACTGACTAAACTCCTGGCACACTACGTTGAAGAGGGACGCAGCACACCAGGCGCGAAGCAAAACAATGACGTCGCTGTCAGCCTGGTGAAAAGCAATAAGAAGCACGTCAGGAAATGATACGCCAGAGCCGCGAGTATGATGGACTCGCCGACCTACTGACTTCTCCGCGCAGGGATGCGGGAGACGTCTTCGACAATACTCGATGATGTCTCATCGATCAGACTGCGACGAAATCTGATAACCATGCCGGCAGAACCTTCCGCTGCGTAGCTCCACATTTCGCACACCGACTTACGCGATGCGATTCGCGAGATTTTCGTGGGCTGCCCCAGTGTCTGCACGACCTGCGGCGCGCTCATGCCACGCACAACTCGACCTTCACGAATCGCGAGCTGCACGTCATCCTTCGGCAGCGAATTCATTTGAGCGTTCGTCATCCACTCATTGTTGAGACGTTCCCAGCCCAGCCGTTTCAGTCGATCGGCAATCTGATCGGCGTCAGTCGGCGAGGACTCACCAGCTTTGGTCCATGCCTGCTTCAACAGTTCCACGCCCTGCTGTTGATATTCAACGGACTGCAGCAGGTCGGCCACGAACAGATACTCATCCGCTGTGCGGATCAGTCCGGCCAGGTTCGACGTGCCAAATTTTCGTTCCTGAGCCCGCAACCAGTCGCGAACCGCGCCCGGCACCTGCCCTGCGCGATTGAGAGTGGTCAGTAATTCCGTGAGACCCTTGAGATCTGCGCGGGAAAGAGTTGCCAATTGGGTCAGTCGATATTGAACCTCGTGTTCTTCCAATTCTGCGGCCAGCGGATCGTCATCGCCAAACTCCGTGCGAACCAGTTTGGAGATTTCCAGGCCGTTGCTTCCATCCGTCCTGACCATCATCTGAAACTGACGCAAGCGCAGTGACTTGTATAACAAACGCTGCAGGCCACGTCGGTCTGCGTCCTGAGCTTCAACAAAAGCAGCCACTGCGTCGTGTGCGAATTCCAGTTTCAGACGTTCAGGAACGGGCGGTACGAGCCGATCCCAGCCTTCGCAGGACGATTTTGTTTCTGTGACCAAAGCATCCACGTCTGCGTTTGGTTCTTTGGATGCCGCGAAAATGGATTCAAACTGCAGTGCCTGGATTAATTCCGGTTTGACGCCGAGTGACTTGCTTTGTAGCAGAAGCTCACGCAGTTTTGTGACGTCGCCGCGAGCCATCCCGCGAAGTCGCGAAAGACTGTCAGTCCGTACGGCGGCAATTTCAGCCTTCAGCGTCGCATCGTCGTAAAACTCCGCGTCGATCTGATATTCCGCCGCCAGATCCAGGAGCTTCGCAGGCTGGTCAGCGGAAACATCTTTGAGGCGCGAACGTAGGCGGTCAATGTCGGTGTCCTTGATCAGAATTCGCGAGACGACAAAGAAGAGTTTTCCGTTCTCAGACAGGAATCGTCCGATCAATTCGATTCGCTGGCCACTCTTGATTCCATCCGGAAACGTGCCATTCGAC
Source organism: Candidatus Kuenenia sp. (assembly GCA_043722015.1). Taxonomy (GTDB): domain Bacteria; phylum Planctomycetota; class Planctomycetia; order Planctomycetales; family Planctomycetaceae; genus SXXK01. The sequence continues at coordinate 1,558 of JAYSPO010000693.1, forward strand.
GGAAGCTTGCAGATGATTTCGAACTTACTGATCTTGATGGTATTTGCCGAGCGACCTTCAAACCGGCCTTCGAACTGAAACTTACGCCCATCGACTGCGTACGACGGCCATTGTTCCTTGTTCGCCAGCAGGTCCTGAATCTTGACAGACTGCCCCAGCGCAACCGCAGATTGCCACAGGAGCAGGCCGAGCAAGGCAGACTTCAGCATCACACTGTTCATTGATGGATGTCCTTTCCTGCGGGAGCAGACTTCAGGAATTCAGCCTGTTGTTCCAGTACAGCATCCAGGCCTGGCGAGTTTGCGGCGGTAAAACCCATTTGAGCGGCGTGATACCGGGTCGTGATAAGCGTCGATGAATTGCCGCTGAGCTGGATATGAAACTCCCGCCCACTGTCAACAACGCGGCAGAATTCTACGGATGCCACAAATATCAATGGAGATTGTGGCAGTGCCGTCACAGCGCGTTGCAGCAAATCTGATGAAATCGTGATCTTCACCGGGACAGAATCCACGATCAGAGCCATGTCAGCCTGCAGTCCGTTTTCAGAACGCAGCAATGAGCATTCAAAAACAAACCATTTTCTATTGAGTGATTCTGCGGCTGCCGCCGCTCTGGCGGAATTGAAGCCGCCGCTGTCAGAAACGCAACCGGAAAGCATCGAAACGATGTCGGTGGGACTCAGATTTTGTATGGCCTGCGTCTGCAGTAACAACGAGCCCGCTCGACGCGATTCAGCGTCGTCGCGTTGCAGAGTATTGGCTGCAGCCACAGCTTTTGAAAGAGAATCGTGCAACGCCACCAGATCTTTGTTTTCAAGGGCTTGTTCCGCAACATCCATTTCGCGGCGCCACGTCTTGCGGGCATCCTCCATGCGACGCTGTGTCACGATCCACCAACCAGTCACCGCGACGAGCACTGCGGCGCTGAGCATGAGCAGGCGAAACGGCGTGAAGACACGTCGCATGCCAACCGCCAGGCTCGGACGAGGAACGCGGACGACAGGTTCTTCGACAAGAATCGGTTCGGCCGCAAGCGCCGCTGCCGCTGGCGAGATCCTCGTCCGAGTGTTTGATTTTCGAGAACGATTCTCCGCTGCTTTTTCGCCGACTGATGAATCGCTCTCCACTGAAGTTGCCTGAGAGAGGGCAGGCGGTCCGGATCGACTTTGTTTTGGAATCGTGGCGGGTTTCGCGGATGTCTGCGATTCCGGAGTCGATTCGTGTTCACCGACGACAAGATCCCGCACGATCACGCTCAAGCGACTGCTGACTGATCCGTCCAGCACTTCACTGTGCACGCGTTTCGTGGCGGGATACACGTTGACGGGCAGCACATAAATTCTGGCATCGCACGCAGTGCAGGTCCCGATCTGGTATGACGTTCGCCGAATCCCGCTGATGCGATGACCGCAATCGCACGGCAACTCGAACGGCACGGCGATATCTTTGGCTGCCGTGCCGAACAGGCGTGCTTTGGCTTTTTGCAGTCTGGCTTTCAGGCTGGTCATACTGGTGAAGACGCTGCGGGGCGACCGGACAGGAATCTGGACACTGCGGTCGGGATTCCAGGCCGCAAGTCATTGATTGTGTCGATTCACCCGCCGCTTTACTACCGCTCAAACAAAAAGAGGCGATGTCGCCTGACATCGCCTCTCTTGTAGTTCATTTTAAAGCGTCCGGCGAAATTCCGGATGCTGGCAGATTACTTCTCGCCTGGATCGCCGCAAACGAGCGTCAGGTTGGCGTCGCAATCACAGGTGTCGGGGCTGTCGGCGTAAGCAGAACCATAGGTGCGGGATTTGATGTGGTTACTAGCACCCAAGGATTTAAACCCGGACGTGTTGTACGACTGGCTCAGGTTGCCGAAGGCACTTGACAGGTCGCTCAGTTCGCCGACGATTGAACACTGCAGTTCGACCAGACCGACAATCATCCCGAGAACCAGAATGGTTCCGACGAGCACGATTTCAGCAGACAAAATTACACCTGATTCATCATTCCAAAGAGTCTTCATGTTAAATTCTTCCATTAGTTTTGAGAGAGAAACGAGATTTTAGAGGACAAGCTGTGCCTGTCCTGACAGATGGACGAATTGAGAATTTCGCCCTGGCTGAATCGATACCTGCGTCATGGCCAATCGGCAGATCAATCCGGCCAATGTCCTGAGCAACGAACTCGTCGATCCGCATGTCGAGGATCAACTCAGCCCCATCCCGGCGTCAGTCCGCAACGCATGGAGAATCAACTTGCTCAGGCTTGCAACTTCCCAGTCCTACAAGGAAGTTGCGTGATTGCAAAATCGATAACGCGAACTGCGCGCCAATGAAATTCGGCAGGCACGTGTTTTCGGCGTCGTCGTGGGTTCACAGCCCATAAAGCAATTTAGAGCAAGGAGTTGCGACGATCGTGAGCGCTGCGTGCAGTCGCTGAGAATTCGGCGTTTCGCCGCTTGGCGCAAAGAGTCCTGTGCATTGCAGATTGACAACACGTCAACGTTGTAAAACATCAACACGGTGGTGCGCACTGCAGAAACAGTATGAGGCGGATCAATGGGAGAATCTATGCAGTCAGCCCGGCCACATTCCCTGTACCACAGGTAAGTCGCATGATGCTTAAAATTCCTGTAACAGAAGGAAGTTGTATGATCGTTACAATCCGCAATGCGAACAGCATGCCTTTGAAGCGCGTCATGACCAGAATTGGAATTCTACCGTTGGTTGCATCTCGTAAAGCAATGGGTACAAAGGAGTTGCGATCAAAGTGCATAGTACTCGCTGTCGCCGCCATTTCCATTCGGAACGATCAGTGTCAAGTGTCCGAGACACAGCGTTTTAACAACACGTCAACGAAGCGATACATCAACGTGGTGTTGGGGGCGGAACAAATGGAATATTCCGGGCAGATCATCCAACCTGAATGTCAGGCACACACGGTGTGAGTCATTTCTTCGTCAGAGGCGCACTATCACAGCGTTGCAGGAGGGATCGCAGGCGGGACACAATCGGTCCTATGGAATTGAGAGACTTTCCAAGTCGTCCAGCGATTTCGCGGTAGGTCAGTTCTTCCAGAAACAGCCACTTTGCGACCTGCCGGGATTCCTGAGGCAGTTTGGAAAGCAGCGATTCGACCTGGTCGCGATGGTCCAGCTGAGGCACCGAACTGTTATCCGGCGACGCAAAATCGACAGCCGCCCGGTGCGCATTGACATGACCCATTGCGGACGAAAACCGATGTTCTGCCAACTTGCGAACGACAATCCGGCGCGCAATCACTCCCAGATATGTCGCCAACGAACAACGCCCCCGGAAACTTCGCAACGCCGCCATGTCTCGCACCAGAAGTTCTGCCATCGTGTCCGCGCACAGGTCTTCGGTGTCGTCGGCGTTGAGTTTCAGGCTGTGGGCATGGGCCGTGTGCTGAATGACCTGCACAACGAGTGGCGTGTACCGATCGACGAACAATTTCCACGCCCCGCTCTGAGAATTCAGAAGGTCAGTCAACAATTTGCGGTCGTGGTTTGTTAATGGCATGATTTCAACTCACAAAGAATTACCATCAAGCACTTGAAGATTTTCCCGGCCGCTCTCCTTAGTACGCAGGAAATCGCAATTTGGACGGACCATTGACTGGAAAACGCAGCTTTTGGAGTTTCAGGTCCATGAAAACTGTGAAATATCACTTAAAACCAGGAATAGATTGAAACTTCTTTCGTATCACCAATTCCCCGGATCCCCAGAGTATCCAGGAGCAGTGACTCGTGCTCGCCTATCGCCGCGCAAAGAACTTCAATCTGCGTCAGAGCAACACTACTGATATTGTGCCTGCTGAATCCGCTTGAAACAACATCTCCGTGCTCGGCCTGATACGGAATATGCCAACACCGGTTGGTTTAGCGAACTACCGGCGACTTTTCGGGATTAATGTTGTCAGTCGTTGATGCAACTCCATTCGGTCTGACGAAAGAATGACCGAAATCTCACCGTGACTTTTGAGAAAAGTGACCGATTCGGCGTCGCGCCGTTGGACAGGTGAATTCTGCAGAAGACTGTCGAGACTCTGTCTCAATTTGCATCGTCTGATTTTCCTGCCCGGCCACTCTGGAAAAAGCTGGAAAGGATGTCATAAATCGCCGAAATTCCTATCAAGGTTCGACGTCTCGCCATCGAAAGTGTATGTTTCGCCTTCTGCGAGACAGACGCATGCAGTTTACAGCGGAACGGATGCGGATTCTGGTAGCGAATTCTGTTTCAGCGAAATTCTGTTTCCAACGTGTCTTAAATCATTTCAATTTTGATGAATGGATCGCCAGATCATCTGGCCTGAAAGGGTGTCACATGACTCATGTTGTTGCTGAGCCGTGCTTCAACTGCAAATACACGGACTGCGTTGTCGTCTGCCCGGTTGAATGCTTCTATGAAGGTGAAGCCATTCTCTTTATCCATCCGGAGGAATGTATCGACTGCGAAGCCTGCGTTCCCGAATGTCCAGTCGCGGCGATCTTCCACGAAGATAACCTGCCAGCGGAATGGTCAGACTACACCGCTTTAAATGCGGAGATGGCGTCGCAGTGCCCGGTGATCACGGAGCAGAAAACGTCAATGGCAGAAACTCACGGACTTTGCACAGCACCGAAGCGATAAGCTAGCTGTTTGCTGGTGGTCTGCAAATTTAAAATCCGGCGCAAACCCTTTGCGCCGGATTTTTTTTGCATTGACCGCGTTGATCGTGTCTTGCTGATCCGTAGGCAGCAGTCGATCGAGAGACCGGTACTATCGCACTTTGATTTCCATGGCTTCAGCGCGGTCACGACCATCGCTGATTGTGAAAACTGCCTGACGAAACGACGGTGGTCCCAGGAGTCCCCGGGCGTTGTTCGAAAAGCCGTATGGCTCAGTAGGAATACCGATCTGATTCTTCGATAACGTGCCGTTTCCGTCGAGACGGGAGACTGGTGACTGGTACCAAAAGACTTAGATGACTCAGCCCATTCATGAATCGCGCGGGTTGTCGAATGTCGTGAAATCTGCCGGCCGGTGTCAGCCAGAGGATTGTCTGTGGATTCCTGAGCAGCTCACGACTGGTCCGCAGAAATTCCTTCGCGCCGCTTGCGGTGTCTCGTTCGACCGCGATTGTTCCCGGTGCCATGCTCCAGGAAATGACGACTCAATCCGCTGGAATTCTGCTGGCCGCCAGATTTAACCCGATGGAGGAGTTCAACACGCATGACCCGTTTTTCAACAAGTATGCTCTGGGAGTGCTGGTGAGAGTGAAGGGGGCACGCTTTCGAGGCTTCGCGCGACCGGGCGATACACTGCACACGTATGCCGAGTTGACGGATCAAGTGGGCGAAATCTTCGAATTCAAAGGTCGCATCCGGTTGAACGGCAAACCCATCATGACCAACAGTTTTCAACTGGCGAACATTCTGTCGGAGACGTTGCAGGGTGTTCGAAATCTCCTGCCACGCTGATTTTCCGATTTCTCGGTAACAGTATTTGAGACTGGGGTAGGCCGGACCAAGCGCTGCGCCGTTCCGGCATGTGCCAAACACTCGCTGGAACGGCGCAACGCTTGGTTCGGGCTACACACTCAATCCAGGTTGGAAGTCCTGACGACGCACCGCGTCGAATCACCGGCAACCTTCACTGACGCTCCCTGGGATCACCGCGCTTCGCCACCGGCACGCAGGCGATGACCGCTATTCCGACGCTTGCCAGCACGCCAGCGAGGATGGATTGCCATGCGGCGGCAGAGAGATAAACTGTCACCATGACAGCAACTATCACGCCTGCGACAGCTTTCACTTTCACGTCTTTTCGGATTCCTCCGTGAATCTGCCAATCAATCAGGATCGGCCCGAAAAACCTTGATCTCAGCAGCCGGGAATTGAGCCGCGGAGAAGATCGCACCAACAGACAGCCTGTCAACAACAGGAACGGAGTGGTCGGCAAACCCGGTATCAGAACTCCTGCACATGCAAGCACGAAGAAGACGCCTGCGAGAAGCAGAAATACCAGTCTTGCACTTCCATGCAACTGCGGACACCTGGAAGTATCGTTCAAGGCTGGATCAGTCAAGACCATTGCTCCCTCACTGCAATCGAATCAGAATCTCATTTCGGCGAAACGGGTTCGGCGTCCAGGGAGGATCATAACCGGCGAATTCGACACTGTCACTTGCTGGGAGTCCTTCGGCATCGATCCACTGATGCAATTTTTCTTCGTTTTTTACCTTTGATTCCTGATCCATTCGTCCCGAAAATCGGATGACAGCGAATCGTCCACCACCGCGTTTTTGAATTTGCACGGTTTCGTCCGTCGGATTGGGAATGAGTTCCGAAGAGACTTTTTCAGGTAAGACAAAACCCATTTGTCAGTCAGTCTCCTGCCCCTCGGGTTCCATAAACACCGGAGTTGTCATTTCGACTTTGAGATCATTGTCATTTCCGCCGCTGATGTATCCAAACAGCCTTCCGAAACTGCCGTCACTGCCCTGCGACTTCATCGGCGTGGTGACCAACATTAAGTCCGGGTACTCACGAATTTCGAATGAGCCGTCCGATTCAAGCAGGCTGTAGGCAGCTGACTCGTAGGAAGAGCGAGCGGTCATTCTCCATCCCACACCGGCCATCGCCACAAGTAGAATCAGGATGGCTGCATACACCATCGTTGCTCCCTTCATTTTCAATCTCATCGCAATTGATTACCTTAACCATGCCGAGCGAAATAGCTGCGGCTCAGGATTTCCGCAACTTCAGGACAACTGGATTTCGGAAGATAACTGAGTAGGTCCTTTTTCAGATTCACTCCGGCATCGGCACCGTGCCTTAACAGACAATCGTCCCGTCACAAGCCCGACTCGAAAATAACAATGGCAAAGCTACTGCAGAACGCCGCTTCAGCCGAGGCCATTGAGAGCTCATTCTGTTTTCCTGTCGGATCGACAAAGTCATAGCCATCAGGATTTTACTGTCTACAATCCCCCAAAGAAACTCCAAAGCTTATGGACGAATTTGTCGGCAACGGAGAGCTTCAATGTCAGGCCGGGATCGAGGAAACATCCATGTCCAACTTTCGCAATCTGCAAAGTTCAATTCGCGACCTTCGAAATGAACTGATCAATCACCGACTGTACGATCACCTGAACACACAGGAAGCTCTGCTCGTTTTTATGGAGCATCACGTTTTTGCCGTATGGGACTTCATGTCACTGCTGAAGAGCCTGCAACGAAAACTCACATGTATCGAAGTGCCATGGCGTCCGTCAGCCAGTTCTTCAGCCTGTCGTCTGATCAATGAGATCGTGCTCGCTGAGGAATCTGATATCGGTCCGACCGGAGAGCCTGCGAGTCATTTTGAACTCTACTGCGCGGCGATGACGGATGCAGGCGCCAACACGGAACCGATCGAGAAATTCCTGCGCGCTCTGAGGAATGGCGCATCGTGGCGGGATGCGATGCGAATAGCGCCGATGTCGCAGCACGTCAAGGACTTCGTTGAGACGACGTTCGACATCATTGACACAGACGACGTGTGCCGGATTGCCTCGGCGTTCACCTTCGGTCGAGAAGACCTGCTGCCGCAGGTATTCGCGCAAATTGTCAGAAGACTGAATGCGGAGTCTTCGGGCAGTCTCGATAGTTTTGAGTACTACCTGCAGCGACATATTGAACTCGACGGTGACGAACATGGTGCGATGGCTCAACGTCTTGTGGAAGAATTGTGCGGTGACGATGAAGTGCGCTGGCAAACGGCGGAAGACGCCGCCGTCCGCTCGTTACTGGCCCGAAGGCGACTGTGGGACGGTATCGCAGATGAAATCGAAACGAAAACATTTCAGACTTTCCGGCCGGGTCTCTCATGAGTCCTGACTATGTCACGCAAAGTTTGCCTCGCAATGATTTCCCGTGGCTTGCGTATTGTCGAGACGAGGCTCCGCCACGATGGGGCTCGCCCCCATCGAGCGATGATCATCACCAGACAAGAAGTCATGATCGCGTCTTCGCCACTGCGGAGCTTGTCTCCGTAGAGCGAT
>JAYSPO010000694.1:0-1994 GCA_043722015.1 Candidatus Kuenenia sp.
GCATCTTGAAGACGCTGAAGGGACATCGGAAGGAGACCGGCAAGGCTCAGGGATTTCTGTTTGGAGATCCACAGCGACCGATCACCGATCAGGTGCTGCGATCATATGAGCACCGGGATCAATGGACGAACCGGATGCTGCTGGGCGATTCGCTGATCCTGATGAACTCACTGCTGCATTATGAGGGGCTCGGCGGGCAGGTCCAGATGATCTACATGGACCCGCCGTATGGAGTGAAGTTTGGCAGCAATTTTCAGCCGTTCGTGCGCCGCCGCGACGTGAAACACGGGGATGACGCCGACCTGACTCGCGAACCGGAAATGGTGCAGGCGTATCGGGATACATGGGAAGTGGGGCTGCACTCGTACCTGACGTATCTGAGGGACAGGTTGTTGCTCAGCCGTGATTTACTTACGTCATCGGGAAGCATATTCGTTCAGATCAGCGACGAAAATCTGCACCATGTTCGTGAGCTAATGGATGAAGTGTTTGGAGCCGAATGTTTCGTGGTCACGATTCCAGTGAAGAAGAAAGGGAGTCAGAAAAGCTCGCTCTTGGATCCCGTAAATGACTACCTCCTTTGGTATGGCAAAAGCCCTCGGAATGAAGGTCGGCTGACGTTTCACGCGATATTCGAGAAGCGAGAACTTGACTCGGAAACGCTGGAAGAGTTTCGCACTGTTGAATTCCCGGATGGACGGCTATTCCCGATTTCAGCCGTCCCGACTCCAACAGGCGAGGATTTCGATTATCGACTTAGCCCACGACGGTTGTTTCAGGATCACCCGGAAGCCAGATTGTTTCGTGCATGGCCGATCACCAACGGGGGAATTCGTCCTAACCAAATGGATCCCGTTCGGTTTCTGGATAAGGAATTCATGCCGCCAAAGGGTCGTTGCTGGTCTTTTCGAAGCCGCCGCAATGCGGGTGAAGAAATATCTCCAATGGAAAGGCTCGTGCAGAAAGGCCGCGTTTGTGCATCTCGGGCAGCGCTGGATGGTAAGAGGTATCTGGACGACTTCGCATTTCGGTCAATCTCAAACTGGTGGGATGGATTGGGCGGCGCATCAGACCCGCTCTATGTCGTGCAGACCAATGCGCAGATCGTCGCGCGTTGCGTCCTGATGACGACCGATCCGGGTGACTTGGTTCTTGACCCCACTTGTGGAAGCGGTACGACTGCTTATGTTGCAGAACAATGGGGGCGACGATGGATTACCATGGACGTGAGTCGTGTTCCACTTGCACTTGCTCGCCAACGGCTACTCACAGCGACATTCAATTGGTATCAGTTGAAAAACGAGGAACGTGGGCCAGGAGGCGGCTTTCACTACAAGAGTCGGCAAAACAATCGCGGAGAACAGGTCGGCGGGATCGTACCACATTTGACGCTCAATTCGATCGCCAACGCTGAACTGGCCGGAGAAGAAGTTCTCGTTGATCGTCCCGAGGTCGACAAGAAAATCGTTCGCATCACCGGCGCATTCTCATTCGAAGCGACGATTCCAACGCCCGTAGATCTGGACGGCAGCGCGGCTGATAGTTCAACGTCCGGCGCAGCAACACGCTCCGTTGGCAATGACGCTCAGACATCGCACGGAGCGTTCACTGATCGTATGATCGAAGTGCTGCGACGGAGTCCCGTTTTGCAACTTGATGGCAATCGGAAGATCACGCTAAAGAATGTACGTACGCCTACGAAGGCTCTTTCGATTTCTGCTGAAGCCACTGTTCAGGGTTTCACGCCGGGCGAACAGGTCAGTCTGGCCGATGCGGTTCAGGAAGCTTTGGAAGACGGCGGCAGATCGCTGCCGCTGTCGTCTCGGCCTGTCGCGTTTGTGTTCGGGCCGGAAAATGCCGCAGTGAGTGAAAAGTTGGTGTACGAGGCCGCCAAAGAAGCTCATGCGAAGAACTACACACATCTCTATGTGATTGGCTTTTCCGTTCAGCCTCATGCACGAACGCTGGTTGATAACTCGGAGGCCGTCGTTGGA
>JAYSPO010000695.1:0-7209 GCA_043722015.1 Candidatus Kuenenia sp.
GTACTACTAACAGTTGAATACTTGTTTTCTCGCGGCGATTTTCAGGGGTCCCATTGCAGAAGTCAGCTCTGGTGTGGCAGAAACATTTATTGCAGAAAATACAAAACAAGTGTTGAAGTCTTTTGTGCCATTCATTTCTCTGCAAAGAATGCAGGATGCAGGATGCCGACATTTTTCTGCTATCAATTTTTCTGCTTTTTATTTTCCCGTCGCAAATCTTCCTGAGTTTCGTCTTCAACCATGGGTTGCGGGCGAAGCCCGCGTTGGGTGATCGAGTGTCAATGCAAAACTGTCAATGTCAGAGTAGCGAGCAGCAATAGAGAGTGGAGTTCGCTCCCCCTGGAATTGGCGCACCTGAACACGGTCCTTGCAGCAGAAAATCCAGATCAGCCCCGTTTCTTATCAGTAAATCGAAACATTCCCCAGTGGCTGGCAGACACCAGGCGACAGGGCGAACGCCCTGCTCTCCGACCGCGTTGATATCAACACCCTGCGGGAGCAGCACCTCGACATCCTCGACTCGTTGGCGGCGCACTGCCTCACACAACGCGATCACTTTTGGATCTTCGTAGAACAGGTCTGGAGGTGAATGCAACAGCCATGGCTGTGCCGGTTCTGCGGGCAACACTGCCTTCGCGGAAGTTAACGGCCCCTCGTCGCTGCATCCGGTGTTCGCCAGGCAAACAAGCAGCACAAACATCGAATAGCTGCGTTTCATATGATCTATTTACTCTGCGTACTGCGGGGACATCGATTGATAAACCGATCAGGTGGAACGCTGATGATGAAACCGCTGGTTGCACCTTATTCATATCGCAGCGCGTCGATGGGGTCGAGGCGGCTGGCGCGCCAGGCGGGGTAGAGGCCGAAGACGAGACCGACCACGGCAGCGAAGACCATGGCCACGATGCCGGCGGGAATTGAAACGACGACCGGCCAGTCGGCTCCGCTGCTGATCGAATTGATGAGCTTTGTAATGCCGACGGACGCACTGATTCCCACGGCCAGGCCAATCGCGCCGCCGAAGCAACTGAGCACTACTGATTCAATCAGAAACTGAATCATGATGTCTCGGCCTCGCGCGCCGACGGCCATGCGAATGCCGATTTCCCGCGTGCGCTCTGTCACGGAGACGAGCATGATGTTCATGATGCCGACGCCACCGACGAGCAGCGAAATCCCGGCAATCGACGCCAGCAGTGCCGTCATGATTCCGGTAATTTTGCCGAATAGTTCAGACAGCTGAGCACTCGTGACAACTTCGAAATCCGGTTTCTGTCCGATGGCAATATCGTGACGATCCATCAACAGTTGCTGAATCTCCGCCTTGGCCGTATCGATCAGATCAGGTGACCGGGCTCCGACAAGGATTGCACTGACATTGCTGAAAGATGATCCCTGTAAGCGTTTCAGGACGGTTGAGTACGGCATCAGCATCACGTTGTCCTGATCATCGCCCGTCAGCGATGCGCCCTTCTTCCCAAGCACACCAACCACGGTAAACGGGATATTGCCGATCCGGAGTTGCTGTCCGATCGGATTGTCTGCGGGAAACAGTTCGCGCACGACAGTGTGCCCGATGCAACACACGCAATTGCCCGCGCGTTCGTCACGCTCCGTGAAGAAACCGCCAGCTTCGATGTCCCATGTGCGAACAAGAAGATAATCAACACCGACGCCCCACATTTCTTTGGGCTGCATGTTCGTATTGCCGCGCACGACCGGTTTCATGCCGAACACCAGCGGCGAATACGCCAGCACTGACGGGCATTCACGACCGATGGCCTGTGCGTCTTCGTCTGTCAGCGACGGCATGCCAGTAGTCTGGACGCCGCGCCGCTTTTCAAACGATGGCTGTACCACGATGAAATTTGTTCCGATCGACTGCAGCTGATCCTGCAGCAGCTGGCCCGCACTAGTGCCGACCGAAACCATCGTCGTGACGGCGGAAATTCCGATCACAATGCCCAGCACCGTGAGCGACGCACGCATCTTGTTTCGCAGGAGAGCTCGGACGGCTACGGCAATCGTCAGCAGAAAACTCATGGAGCCCCCGGAGGTTTGACGCCCACGATCAGTTCGTCACCGGGCTTCAGGTCACCCGTAACGACATGTGTAAACTGGTAGTCACTGTCACCGATTTCGATTTTGATCGCACGCAGCTTGCCGGTAAGAGTCATTGATGGATCAGGCATCGACGCGGACGATGGAGTTGCGCTGGTTTCGGATGTCTTTCCGTCGGTGGCCCGTGAGCGATCAGCAAGTGTTTCCTGAATCCAGACAATCCGCTTGCTGGACGCAATTGTCGCCATGGCCACGTCATCCACTGGCGGTGTTTCCGAACTGGTTGCCGAATCTTCTGACGGCTCAGGGGCAAGATTCAGTTCCAGCAGTTTCTGGTCTTCGTCACGGACCAGCGTCTTTTCGGGAAAATATCGCAGAGCTGCGTTGGGGACTTTCAGGATATCTTTAAGCAAACTGATCTGAAATGTCAGGTTCGCTGTCATCCCGGGCAGTAGTTTCAGATCGGGATTCGGGGTTGAGACGATAACGGGATATGTGACCACGTTTTGGGTGGTCGTAAAACTCAGTCGGATCTGTTGAATTTTCGCCTCGCTAAAGACTCTTTCCGGATAAGCATCCACAGAAAAAAAGACCGGCTGACCTGAATCCTTTGCGTCGCCAATCAGGCCAATGTCAGCTTCGTCGATTAAGGCACGGATCAGCATTTCTTCCTGCATGCGTGGGGCAATCACGAACAATTCCGGTGCCTGAAACTGTGACGCGAGAGTTTGCCCCCGGTCGATCTTGCGTTCGATCACCTTTCCATCCACCGGAGATTTGATCTGCGTGTAGCCGAGGTTTGCGATTGAGGTATTCAGAGTGGCCTGGGCCTGCTTGACCGAAGCTTCAGCAATAAGCAACTGAGCTTCCAGCGACATGCGTGCAAACCGAAACTGATCGAGTTCGGCCTGAGAAATAAAGTCTTCGTTTTCGGCCTTGAGCGCTTTGGATCGAGTTTCATCGTTGAGCGCACGCTGCAACTCGGCCTGCACTCGGGCGACATCTCCTTTACGGGCTCCCAACGCGGCATCATCGCGTTGCATGGCAGCATCGTAAATTTGCGGGTCAATCCTTGCCAACAATTGATCCGCTTTGACTTCATCATTGTGGTCTGCGAGCAATTCCAGGATTGGCCCGGAAACGAAACTCCCGACTTTCACAGACAGCGTCGGCTCCAGTTGGCCGGCTGCATTGACCGTGATTCGCAGGTCGCCCTGTTCCACGCTGGCCACGCGAAATCGCGGCTTATTGCGTTCGGCCAGCCAAGCCAGACCCGCAACAGTTCCAAAATAACCCAGCGCTCCAAGCACAGTGAGAATGATCAAAACTTTGATGAAAGTTCGCATAAGAACAAAGGCCCAAACTTGTGTCCGCAGGCGTGCAGACTGTACTCCAGCAACTACCTCGCGCTCAATTCGGGAATCCTGAGTTCTACTGGCGCTGAAACCATCGGCAATACAGGTGACAGTGATCGGCTGCCGAGTGGCACAACGACTGTGCCCATCTCTTCGAGCGGCGTCGGAGGCAGTTCTCGCGCCAAAACGGTTTCGATAAAGAACTGCAACAGATCCCGGATCTTGTCGTCTTCAACGTCCGCGACTAATGCCTCAGCCTTTTCCCGGGACCGCTCGACAAAGAATTCGGCCTTTTCGAAAACGTCACACGCTCGGAAGATCTCCCGCAACCGGTCGATTCGCTGATAGTTCAGTGAACCGTCTGAAGTCTCGGCGAGGATTTCTTTCAGATCGATCTTTTGCTGCTCATTCGCATCCTTCAACGCCAATGCCAGCAGCACCGTCGGACGCAGTGCCAGGGCATCCTGACCAGCAACCAACTTGTTGTCCGTATCGCCTGTCCAGTCTTTCAGGTCGTTCAGAACCTGAAACGCGACTCCCACATGACGACAGAACTGAGCCACCAGATCCGTCTGTGCCAGCGGATGGCTGGCCATTCGCAAGCCAGCATACAAAGCCGCTTCAAACGCCGGTGATGTCTTCAGTGAATAGATCTGCAAGGCATCAAGCGGCGTCAGATTCCAGTCCGGTGACTTTTGAAACGCCATCTCCGCGCCCTGACCGTCGCATAGACGAATATGGGCAGTCGACATGCTGTTGAGCACATCGATGGCAATTTCCGGACTCAAATCACGAGCCGCATGGATCAACCGATAACCCAACCCGATCAGATAGTCGCCGATATTAATCGCATGGCTCGCTCCGTGCTGACGATGCAGAGTTTCGCGGCCATATCGATACTGATCGTCGTCCTGAATATCGTCGTGAACCAGCGACGCTTTGTGAAACGCTTCAATCGCCATCGCGACTCGCGCGACGGCATCGGGAATCTCCGGCGTTTCGTCGCCGATGTTCAACGCGTCTTGGCTGGACGCCGCGTGCCATGCTGCCAGCGTAATAAACGGACGAAAGCGTTTGCCGCCTTTGCTAAGCCAGTCGTAAGCGATGTTCTCGGTGAATGCGACAGGCGACTCACGGCGCGATTCGTCTTTCGTGCGGACGCGTGGCAGCAGGCGATCGAAGTCGGATTCGAACATCTTCGCAGAGGCGCGCATGAGGGGTACATAGCTGGTTGTCGGTTTTTCCGGCATGGGTTCGTACTTGTCGAGCACATCCCAGACCCAGATATCGTCGAGCGTTGTATTCAGGCAGTCGCCGGAATGCAGCGGCACGGCATACGACGGCACGCCTGCGATCAGGACTTTGTCGATGGCTTTTTCCAGTACGTTCAAACAGGCAACGCCAAGGATGCCGTCGATGTAGCCGGAGACGATGATCTTGAGAACCACCGGCGAGCCTTCTGCCACGAGCACCTTATAGCCCAACTGTTCGGCACGGACTTTATAGTCGGCGATCGAGCACGCTCCGCAGCGTTCGCAGTCCAGACCGAACTGCGTGTATTCTGCCGGGCAACCTTCGGCGTGTTTCAGGCAATGTGGCAGCAACAGCATGCGGCGGTTGAATGGAATCGCAAGGAACTGCTGCTTCCAGAAAAAGTTGCCGACCATCACCATCGAGAAACCAAGAAACTTTTCCGGCAACCCCATCTGGTCCAGCAGCGCGCGACCGTGGTGTTCCAGTTCATTGCGCGTAAAGGCCCGGCAGCGGTCAAGGTTTCGAGCGTACTCCTCTGCAGCCGCCTTAACTTTTTCACGCAGTTCCAGTGTTTCCGGGACGGCTTTCAGGTGCGTCGTGCTGCGGCGCTTCCCCTTTTTTCGCACCGGCGTCGGGTCATCGTCATCGTCGATCATCCGAGTTTCCTGCGGAAACTCCGGACGCATGGCCTCGTCTTCAACATCAAGCAGGTCTTTTTCAACAGGAGCAATCGACACAGGTATGATCTCCACTGGGAGCGATATTCGGTAGGTGGTCGGTGTTGGGTGGGTACGAACGATTCGCGTTGAATTTGAGCATCCTCACGCCAACGGTTTAACCCCGCTGCCGCGAATATGATTGGGTAAAGATCTTCAAAATACCAGAGTCGGGCAAAATAGACGCAGATTCGAGTGGACTGCGCACTGTTCCTTCATTCACCCGAACTGCCAGTCCGGCCTCTTCCACAGAACCTTCCAAACCGCGAAGAGCCGACCAGTCTCCGCCGTCGTTTTGGTTGACCAGAAGCCAAGCCCATGCCCTTTTGGCAGCAATCCGAGGATTCTTCACCCATAGTACTCATTGCGAGGACGACTCGCGACGTTCAGTACACAGGATTTTTGTCGTCTTCGTTGAATTGATGATTAAACCACAGCGGCAACCACGTCCCGTCTGGACTTTGAACGTTTTGCAGGAGCCGGACTACACGCTTCATAGACCGTTCAGAACGCACTTCCAAGGCAGATTTCAGCCTCGAACCCTGCTTGAGCCACAAATTCAGAATCTGCCAGTCCTCAATGCCTGTCGTCAACTCCACGCTTGAGCATCGCTTCACTTCGTTGCACCCGTTTGACTCGCCTTTGCATGCGTGCCACACTGGTAAACTCACCACAGCCGAATTTGCCAGCACCAGATATTTCAGCCGCTGTCTGTGAGGGGCTGAATTCAACGATGAACTGATAAACCCGCCCATGTACGATCTGATTGGCGACATTCACGGCCACGCTGACGAACTGATTCATTTGCTGAAAGCGCTTGGTTACCAGGAAATCCAGGGCGTTTATGAACATTCCGAACGCAAAGTCATCTTTCTCGGGGATTTCATTGATCGAGGACCGCAGATTCGGCAGGTGCTGGATATCGTGCGGCCGATGGTCGATCGAGGTAAGGCCTTGGCCGTTATGGGGAATCATGAATTTAATGCTCTGGCGTTCCACACTGAGCACCTGCATCGCAAAGAGGCATATCTTCGCAGAAGAGACAACAAAAACATCCGCCAGCACAGTCAGACAATTCTGCAACTCACGGACAAGCATCTGGCTGGCACAATTGAATGGTTTGGGACGTTGCCAATGTGGCTGGACCTGGACGGTCTGCGTGTGGTACATGCCTGCTGGGACGACAAGGCGATCGCAACAATCCGTTCGGCCCGTCCTGAGGGTGCAATCATCACCTCGGATTTTCTGCATGCCGCGTGTGATCTTCACAGTCCTCTGTTCGATGCCGTGGAGATCATCCTGAAAGGCAAAGAAGCCGAACTGCCGCTGGGTCAATCGTTTACTGATAAGGAAGGCCACGTGCGCACGGCGACCCGCACTCGCTGGTACATGTCACCGCATGGCCAAACTTATCGGACCTATGCCCTCACGGACAGGATTGATTGCGACCTTCCGCTTGCGCAATCTGTGATCGAAGCGGCGGTTCAATATCCGCTCGACGCGAAACCCGTGTTTGTAGGACATTACTGGATGTCAGCCCGTCAGCCCGAATTGCTGACCCAAAACGTCGCGTGTGTGGATTATAGTGTCGCCAAGGGCGGGTTTCTGTGTGCCTACCGTTGGCACGGAGAGCAGCATCTGAGCAACGACAATTTTTTTTGGGTGGGGAAGAAGCCTTAAGAGTCTCTCTGAATACCGCTGTTCTTGTGAGCGGCAAGGCGCTAGCGGTCTGTTGATTTAAGTTTGTAGTTCCGCCTTCAGGCGGTTTTTTTGCCGGAACCGCCAGCGAATTCCGGCTGAAGCCGGGACTACGAACAGAA
>JAYSPO010000696.1:0-10745 GCA_043722015.1 Candidatus Kuenenia sp.
TGTTCGTAGTCCCGGCTTCAGCCGGAATTCGCTGGCGATTCGGCCCCGAAGCCGCCTGAAGGCGGGACTACAAACGTAAATCAACAGACCGCTAGCGCCTTGCCGCTCAAATATGATAAATTACGACCTTACTCGAACACAACCACGCAGACCTGATGGCTGCCTTGGACGACGTGTTTTCAGCCATCCGCCTTCTTACCTGCCTTCGAGGCCCCGACCGCAGTGCGATGCAGGACACCAAAGATCACATCAAAGAAATTGCCTTTGCCGTTATCTGACGGTGTGCTGTCGATCCAGGGGTCCATCACGACCGAACGACAAACGTTCAATTCACATGAGCCCGATTTGGGATGGTCAATCTGCATCCGGTCCAGATACGCGTAGATGAAGTCTTTGCCGTAGTCGCCGATGCTCATTTGTGTCTGCGTGATCAACAGGTCGTACTGGTTCACATCTTTCCCGGGCTGCACGTGCAGTGCGTTGTAGATGGCCTTGTTCATCGCGTTCATTTCATCGAGACTTCTGTTCAATGTGCCAGCGGTGTGGCGGAAGTTGAACGTGTAATCGACGATCTGCTGATCGGGGCCCAGTTCATTGAAGAAGGCGAGATCGGGTTTTGCGGCGGACGTCAGGAAATTCTGAATTCCATGTTCTCCAATGGCAGCCGCGATGCGCCGGAGCTGCTGGAATGCGTCGGTTCCCTGAGTCGCATTGGGAAGCGGGGCCAAAGGCGTCACGACGAATGGGTCTTTCTCGTTGGCCATCAGCCACAGTCGCATGCTGAACAGTTTGGCGTTCAGGAGTGCTGCGTTCAGCAGTTTTCCGTACCCGGAAACCGAAGGACGAATCACGGCATGACTGAGCCAGACGGCCGCTGCTGCTGCGCCGGGCTTGCTGCCTTCCAGACCGAACTGCCCCACCGAGGGTTCGGTGCCGGGTGCACCAATCACAGGAGCTCCGAACGTCGTCAGGTTCTTGAGTTCCGTATTTCGGTAGAGGATTGCTCCCGCCGGGTACTGAATATAGCCGCACTTGTGAGGGTCGACCGTGACTGAATCGCACTTGCAAATGCACTTCATATGAGTCTTCGTGTGTTCGTTCAGATGCACACCCTGGTCATCAGTGATGAACGGGTCCGCAGGGACGCTCGGGGTTTCTTCATCCATCTGATCAAACTTAAACTGCGGTTGGTCAAAGTCTTTTCGCAGTGTCGAAAGCAGATATCCACCCCACGCGGCGTCGGCATGAATGTTGAACTCCAGGCCCTGGGCACGAAACTCTTCACGGATGGCGAGAATTTCTTTCAATGGATCAACCGCGCTTTCCTCCGTGCTGCCCATGACCGCTACGGTCATGATGACCGGAATCTTTTCCTTGAGGCACTTTGTCAGCGTCTTCCTGAGCAATGTCAGATCCATCCGCGCGCGTGGATCGACCCAGATGTCGATGAGGGATGATTCATCGCAACCAATCCCCATCACAGCCGTCGCTTTAGGCCATGAATAGTGCTTTGTTGATGGGACAATCACAACCGGAGCCTGACGACTTCCATCCATGCAGAGTTCATAGAATCGCAGCCAGCCGAGAGTGTTCAGCGAATACTTATGGAGCAGATCCTGCCAGACATCGTCGGCATTGTCCGATTTGTCATCCAGCAGCTTCGCAATGTTCACCGGCAACTCCAGGACGTCATCCATTTTCAGGTTCATCAGCTGCCATGTGCTGAGTTTGACCAGCGAACAGGATGTCCCATCCAGCAGTTGCACTTCCACATTCGCGGCCTTGCGATACTTCTCATCGTTCAGCAGAGCATAACGAACCGCCGCCGGCAGGAACTTTAGTTCACGACTGACCCAGGTGGCTTCGGCATTGGCGATCGAGCCATCGGCGGTAATGTTCCCCCAGGGCTCGGTGACAGTGCTGTCGAAGCCCACCATTTCGCACAAGTCTTCACCGACAA
This sequence comes from Candidatus Kuenenia sp., assembly GCA_043722015.1. Lineage (GTDB taxonomy): Bacteria > Planctomycetota > Planctomycetia > Planctomycetales > Planctomycetaceae > SXXK01. Next base: position 1,961 of record JAYSPO010000696.1, read on the forward strand.
CCATGCCGAGGAAGGTAGTCAGTGTGGATGCCTGCACCGTGACGTTATTCGGATTGTGCAGCATCGTCGCAAAGTAGCCGAGCATGCCGGGGAGCGTGGTATCCCACAACATATGGCCCTGATAACGCATGCTGGTGTAGGGGGTCGTGAATTCATTCAACTTCTGCAACAGGATGTTGAACTGATACTTCAACGTGCCGACGGTCTCCAGATACGCTGGTGAATGCCTGGCTTCTTCGGAAATGGCGGGGCGATCTTCCGGATGGAAATAGCGGCGATACGTGACGGCTGCCGCGATCGCCTCCTGAATCAACTTTGAAAACAGGTCCGCGTTTTCTCCTTTCGGGCCGAGAAACCAACCGTCGATTGAGGACGATCCGCCGGTCCGCACATCCGGCAGGCCAGAGTAATCTCCCCAACTGATGGTTCCATCGGCACGGTTCAGCTCGCTGTAAGCTGTTGTTGATTTATATCGTTTCGTCATGCTTTGCTCGCAGGTTGAGGACCTGGCCCTGGTGCTCTGTCACTAATGGATTGATGGGTGGCCGGGGTTGGAGGGCGCAAGCCCGAAACCCCGGGGCTTCCTTCGCTCCGCTCAGTCCAGCCCCGGCCACCCGATCTAACAACGCAAGAGTGACAAAGCACTCGTTCCGCCACGGAACACCGGTAGGGCGGAGGCGACGAAGTTAGACACTACGGGCGTTATGTTTGTCAACCATTGGGCGGGAAAAACTGGCATTAACGCGCGTATTATTCGGCAAACCCTGGTACGATGTCGAGCTTGTTGATGGAGTCGCATATCTACGATTATGCCGTACGCGGTTGGCATTGGCTTGTTTAACCGCGTGCCCAGCGGGCCGCGGTTTGAGATTTGAGATTTGAGATTTGAGATTTGAGATTTGAGATTTGAGATTTGAAGCGAGGGGCGTTGCCCACGCGGTTAAACGAATGGGCCATCCTCAACCTCGCGCGGTAATTAAGTTAACGCTCCGTGTCCTCATCAAGTCTCCCCTCCCAAAACTATCGCCGACATGTTGCTGATTTGTCCCACTTGCAAAACAGAGATTGAGCAGACCTCGCTCGGCGTGTGCGTTGCGAACTGCCCCGCTTGTGGGATTAGCCTGGGTGAACTTGGCGATGCTACGGTACTGGAGTCCCCTGGCAGTGCATCACACGACCTTTCCGCATCCACGCATGATGCGATTGCGGCAAACACGCAGGAATTCAACATCGTCAGTGCGGCTCCTCCTGAACGGGTCGGACGCTATGAGATTCGCAAACCCCTTGGCCAGGGGTCCTTTGGGACAGTCTATCTGGCGTTCGATGCTGAACTGCATCGACTGGTCGCCGTCAAGGTGCCGCGACTGAGTCGATCGTTTACCGATGCGGAATCCGAAGTCTACCTGTCTGAAGCACGGATGTTGGCGCGGCTGGATCATCCGCGCATCGTACCGGTACACGATGTAGGCCGCACAAATGATGGTGTGTGCTTCATCGTTTCAAAATACATTGAAGGCAGCAACCTGTCGGAAATGATTTCTGAAGGTGCGGATCTGGGGCTGTTTGTCCACATCATTGTCATGGTCGCGGATGCGCTGGAGTATATGCACCAGCAGGGGCTCATTCATCGTGACATCAAACCAGCCAATGTACTCCTGGATACAGCGAAAAATGCATTTGTCGCTGACTTCGGTCTGGCGATGGAAGAGGAAATTGCACTTCGAGGAAAGGCGGCACTGGCGGGGACTCCCGCGTACATGAGTCCCGAGCAACTGCGTGGTGAAGGACACCGTGTGGATGGCCGCACAGACATCTACAGTCTGGGTGTCGTACTCTACGTGGTTCTCACGGGAGAGCGTCCATTCAAGGCCTCCAAATTGGCAGGAATTGTTCGCGAAGTGCTGTCGGTCGATCCACCCGATCCATGTGAGCTTCGCCCCTCGGTGCCGGTCGAACTGCAACGCATCTGCAAGCGTGCCATGAGCCGTCGGGCCGTGGATCGATACCAGAGCGCCGGCGAGATGGCAGACGATCTCCGGTTCTGGCTGAAAACTGCCGTCGATGATAATTCGGTCGCCGAAACCAGGGCTGGCCGTCCCGTGTCCGTGACTCCTTCCCGGACAAATATCAGGTCGGGAACCTGGGCGGAAACACAGCGGGAACAGTTCCAGAACAGTGACGAAGCTGCAGTAAAACCAAAGGGGCTGAAGTCCTTCGGTGCCGAAGACGCTGACTTCTTTCTGCAACTGTTGCCGGGTTCAACCGATCGAGATGGGCTCCCGGACAGCGTTCGATTCTGGAAGTCCCGCGTCGAAGAAATGAAAGCGAACAGCACATTTACGATTGGCCTGATTTATGGTCCGTCGGGTTGTGGTAAGTCGTCACTCGTGAAAGCGGGACTCATTCCCCGACTCCGCGATCATGTCCGCGTCATCTACTTTGAAGCGACTCCGGAAGACACTGAGGCCAGGCTGATGCGTGGCCTTGCCGAGACCGCAAAAAAGCTTGATCCTCAACTGGACATGACCCAGGCACTCTCTCACATTCGCCGCAGCGCCGATCTGCTGCCACCCGGCCAGAAGATCCTGATCATTATCGATCAGTTTGAACAGTGGCTTCACGCGCACCGCGTCTCAGAGAATACAGACCTGGTCACGGCTCTGCGTCAGGCCGACGGCGAGCGCGTCCAGGTCATCGTCATGGTTCGCGACGACTTCTGGCGAATGGCCACACGTTTCATGCACGACCTCGAAGTGCCGCTGGTGGAAGGCGGAAACAGTGCGATGGTCGATCTGTTTTCCAAGCGGCACGCGCGGAAAGTCCTCGCGCTCTTTGGCCGCGCTCTGGGCTGCCTGCCTCAACATGCTGCTGAAACGTCGGCGTATCAGGAGCTATTCCTCAATCGTGCAGTGGACGGTCTGTCGGTGGACGGATCAATCATCTCAGTGCGGTTGAGTCTGTTTGCAGAAATGTTCCGCAATAAGGACTGGTCTCCCGAGGCGCTCGCTCGTGTCGGCGGAACTGAGGGGATCGGTGTGACGTTCCTGGAAGAGCAGTTTGGCGATTCCGCACCTGAGCGACATCTTGCTCATAGCGAGGAGGTGCGCGCGGTGCTCAATGCTCTGCTGCCGGACCCTGGGGCAGAAACCGACATTAAGGGTGAAGCCCGCTCGTACGATGAACTGCTGGCAGCGTCGAGATGCTCGCGCAAGGAGCCGTTCGACGAATTGCTCGGGATTCTGGATACAGAACTGCGTCTCATCACTCCGACCGAGTCCGGGGAACACACGGCAGGTTCCCCGCAGCCCGCCACACAGTATTTTCAGCTCACGCATGACTATCTCGTCCCCGCACTTCGCACATGGCTGACGCAGAAACAACGTGAGACGATGCGCGGCCGAGCGGAACTGCGTCTGACGGAACGGGCGGCATCATGGAACAGCAAGCCTGAATCAAGGCAACTGCCTGCCGCATGGGAATGGATCAGCATTTCGGTGCTGACAAGGCATCGCGACTGGACCGCACCACAGCAACAGATGATGAAGGCCGCCAATCGGTTCCACGCGTTTCGCTGGACACTGGCGTCGGTGCTGATGCTGGCCGCCGTGCTGATCGGTCTGCAGATCAGACACACAGTCAATGTAAACAGCAACAAACGTGATGCCGAGGCGCTCGTTGCGCGGCTCATTGATGCGGAACCGTCCCAGGTTCCGGTGATCGTAAAAGATCTGGAGGGATATCGCGCCTGGGCAGATCCTCGGTTGCGGGATCTGCTGACGGCTGAGGATTCCGACGAGAAGACAAAGATTCATGCCAGCCTCGCACTCCTCCCGGTGGACGAGGCACTGGTCGAACCACTCACAGCAGAAATGCTGAACGGTACGCTGCAGACTCTCGAACGGTTCCCCGTGATCCGCGACAGCCTGCAAGTCTCAAGGAAGCAGATTGAACCCGAATTGTGGAATGTGCTGCAGGCGGACGATCAAAGTGGCACGCGCCGGTTCCGCGCCGGAATGGCGCTGGCGACGTACGCTCCCACAAGTGATCATTGGACTGCCGCAGATGCCAGCCTGCTCGCGGAGCAACTCGTAGCTTCAAGTCCCGAGTATCAGCGGGAGCTGCGAGAGTTCCTGCGTCCGATCGCACCGACATTGCTCGCCCCGATCGAAGTCATCTTTCGCGATCCGTTGCGAGGAGAATCCGAGCGGATCGCATCCGCGAGCGCACTGGCGGAATATGCTGCGGGGGATCCGGAGCGTTTGAGCGACCTCGTCGCGGTCGCGGATCAAAAACAGTACGAGATTATTCTCAGCGCATTGTCTGCCGATCCCGGGAACCAGTCACGTGCGTTGCAGGCCCTGACCGCAATCATCGGCCAGAAACCGTTGGCCGAATTGCCACCCGCTGAACGACTCGCGCTGGGTCGCCGCCGCGCCGGTGCCGCTGTGACCATGCTGCGCTGGGGCGAACACGCAGCCGTGCTGCCTGCATTCCGAATTGACGATGACCCGGAGTCGCTCACGCAGACGATCCATCGACTGAAGTCGCGAGGCGTCCGGCCAATCGACGTGCTGAATTGTCTGTCCGTCGCATCCACGGAGACCGAACGGTTCGCCCTGCTCCTCGCGCTCGGAGAGTTTACCGTGAACGATCTGCCGCCGGCTCAACGAGACGAAACTATCACACGCGTGGAGGACTGGTATGCGAACGACCCCAGCTCCGGAATTCACGGGGCTGCGGGCTGGCTCCTGCGGACCTGGGGACAGAATGATGCTGTCGCGCGCGTCGATAAGCACCCTGTTCCCTATGATCGCTCTGGCCATCGCCAGTGGTTTGTTGAAGAGGTTGCCGGCCAGTTCCTGACGTGGATCGTCTTCACTCCCGGCGACGCGATGATCGGTTCCCGCACTGAGGAACCTGGCCGAAAGAACGACGAGACGCAGCATCTCGTGCATTTCACAAGACCCTATGCCGTCTGCCAGTCGGAGGTCACCGTGGCAATGTGGAAACGATTTCAGCAGGAAACCAATCGCACCGATGGTCTGTTTGAAGAGCATAGTTCCTCACCTGACGTCCCGGTTTGCGGACCAACCTGGTACACCTCGATTCTCTTCTGCCGCTGGCTGTCAGAGGTGTCCGGGCGCGCTGAAGCGGAGCAATGCTATGTCGCAGCCGACAAGGTGCCCGAAGATCAACGCATCCAACTGGACGACGGCAGTACGTTTCCCCGCAGTTGGCCTTTCCAGCCGGAACGCACCGGCTTCCGTCTGCTCACTGAGGCCGAGTGGGAACGCGCCTGCCGCGCTGGAACTCAAACGGCATTTTACTTCGGTAACGATGAGAAACTGCTTGACCACTACGCATGGTGGAATGGGAATTCAGGACGCCGTTCGCATTTGGCCGGAACCGCTCGGCCAAATCTGCGTGGCCTCTACGATATGCACGGAAATATTTTCGAATGGTGCCACGATTGGTACGGTGAATTCACGGATGCACCTGACCCTCGCGGCCCCGCTGACGGAAACGACCGTATCGTCCGCGGCGGCGGATGGTTCAACTCAGCAACGATCTCCCGCTGTTCGGCGCGGCACCATGAACAACCCAGCTACCGCGTCTATTACAGCGGCTGCAGAATCGCGCGAACGCTTCCCCCATCACCGGAGAACTGAGTTCGACGCGCTCAACTCGGGTGATCACAACGAGTGCTCTGTCAATCGAGCCCTGATGGATCGGGTGGCCGGGGCTGGACTGAGCGGAGCGAAGGAAGCCCCGGGGTTTCAAGCTGGCGCCCTCCCACCCCGGCCACCCATCAAACCATTTCAGACAGAGCACTCGCCTGCATTGCGCACAGAATCGTAGGCCGGACCGAGCAAACCCAATGATTGCCGGAGCGGCGCCCGCCAATTCATCCTGGATCCATGTGACAGGGTGTCATAACCAGAAATCCGGGTTTGCGCTGTTCCGGCATTAGCGGCGGGCTTGATCCGGCCTACACCGTGCGCAACGCAGGCTAGTGCCGGTTCAGGCAGATAGGCAACTTTCTGGTGAACGACTATTCCGGTTGGGCAATTATTACGGATTGTTCGGTAGAAATTGCCGCAGAGTAGACAAAGGCTTGTGACAGTTGCACTCTTTGTACCAGCAAGTGTCGAGACATCCCTCAATGCTGTTGCAACTCGATTACAAGGATGAATCGATGATAAACCTGGGAAAAATCGCCGCTGTCGGAAAGTGGTGTCTCTTAGCCGCGTTGATCATCAGCGTTGCAGCAAAACCAGCTGCGGCTCAGTTTGGGCCCATACTTTCAGGAGCTGGCCCCATCAATCGTTCCATGGGAGGTGCCTCGACGGCTGCACCATTGTCCGCCAGCGGCGCGTTGTTGTGGAATCCGGCGACTCTTTCGGGGCTGGAAGGTTCCCAGATTGACGTCGGTGCCGAGTTGCTGTTCCCGCACGCAAACCTGTCGTCCAGCGTCCCCGCAGGCGCTTTTGGGCCAGGTGTTCCACCGGTTGATCTGAGTGGCAACACAAAAGGCTCAGACATGGTATTCGCCCTCCCGACGATCGCAATGTCCTATCGTCCGGAGGAGTCACCGTTCACCTACGGTTTAGGTATCTTCGCGGTAGCTGGCTTTGGTTTGAACTATGCCGGAAGTACAACAAATCCTGTGCTGTCTCCGCCCCCTCCCGTCGGGTTTGGCTTCGGACCCATCTTTTCGCAGTACCAGGTGCTGCAGATCGCTCCGGCTCTGGTGTACGATGTGAACGAGCAACTCTCAGTTTCGATCAGTCCGCTGCTGGATCTCGGTTCGTTACAAGTTGATCCATCGGTCGTCTCAGCGCCGGACGATGCTAACGGCGACACATTTGCGACGTACCCGTCAGGTACGCATTCTGGCGCGGCGTGGGGAGCTGGCTTCAACCTGGGAGTGTATTACAAGGCTGGCGACTGGGGCTTTGGCTCGTCTTACAAAAGTCCTCAATGGTTCCAATCGTACAGCTACAATACGACCAACGAAATTGGTCTGCCGCAAACCACGGAATATAATCTCGATCTACCGGCAATCGTGTCGGTGGGTACATCGTACAAAGGCATCGACCGCGTGTTACTGGCGGCGGACGTGCGCTATATCGACTTAGCGAACACAAACGGCTATGGTGATTCAGGCTTCGCTCCAAACGGAGCGCTGCTCGGTCTTGGTTATCAGAGTATCTTTGCTGTTGCGTTGGGAACTCAGTACATGGTCACTGACGCAACCTCGGTACGACTGGGTTACAGCTGGAGTGAGAACCCGATTCCCGCAGGCCAGACGTCGGCCAACGTCGCCTCACCGCTGTATACCCAGCATATCCTCAGCGCCGGTCTGTCGTACCAGTTGACGGATGCATTCTCGTTGTCGGTGGCCTACTCGCACGGTTTCGAAAATTCGTCCACCGGCCCGATCGTCTTGCCGGTCGGGGCGATTCCAGGCACGTCGATCACGAGCAGAAGCTCGGTGGATTCGATCATGTTCGGAGCAACAGTCAAGTTCGGCGGCCCGAAGCGTTGTGATGACACGAAGTGTGCCGACGATTATCGCTAGTTTCTGGTTCGCGGTTGATGCACGGGAAAGAATTTGGCCTACTCCCAAATGCCGCTGCGGTTCATGCTGCTCAAGTCGTCATGATGTGAATGCGACGAAAGCTCATGGTCGCACGTCAACGGGAGAGACTGAATGGGTTTCATCTTTGGCCGTGCTGTGCAGGATGAACCCGAGTGTCCAGGGGTTCGGATGCAGGATGGGGAGTTGCGTCCGTGTTGCGGTGCGTCACCCAAAGCAACGTCTGCCGATCCGCCAAAAGAAGAGACACAGCGTGTCGTGACCTTGGTTCATGGTACGTTTGCGATGCATGCCTCGTGGATGAGAGATGCCGCAGTAAAAGCCCATGCGGCTGTGCAGGTCGAAGAAAGCAGTCTTTGCGCTGAATTGCGGGAGCTTCCGGGAACCGTGCTCCGTCGATTTTGCTGGTCGGGCGGAAACTCACATACTGCAAGGCTCCAGGCGGGTGACGACCTTGCGGAGTATCTGCGTGCGTTGCGATCCGAGTTTCCGAATGCTAAACACTTCGTCATCGCCCACAGCCACGGCGACAACGTGGCGCACACGCCTACGAGTACATCGGTATTGTGTTGAGTTTGCATTGAAAGTCAATGATTTATCTGTGATGTCTGCTTTTTGGGGTTGGTCGTGCGTTGGACTCATGGGGCAGTTGCATTGCCAATTGTGTGTCAGATTTGTGTCAGTTTTGTGGCATCGGAAAATGACCCTTCACAATCGACGGGGCCGTCGTCCATGACCCTGCCCTGGCAACGGCAGGAGTCCTTCGTTTTGGATGCGGGTCAGTTCGTCGTGTGAGATCATCCATTCGCTGGAGCTGCCACGACCGCACTGGCGCTTGGTTGCGACAATACGTCCCAGACGGCACCATTCACGTACGGTAAACTCTGCTTTACCGAGCATCGTTGCGACTTCGGTCGTCGAGTAATAATCCTTGATTCGGCGCTGCGTGATAATTGTGTTCAACGCGGCCTCGATGCGTTCCAGTCGCTGGATGAGATCTTGCTCATTCATGAGTTCTCCTCGCGATTCTGGAATATCCAAGTGTGGGCTTCATCGAGTGCCAGCTGCACGAGCGGGATGTCGTCGCGGTGGAAGCGGGTGGATTCGTTCCAGACGTTACTCTTGCGAAACAGACGGACGACGGAGACGGTGTGGCGGACGACGGAGCGTGTTTGCTTGCGCCAG
>JAYSPO010000697.1:0-5937 GCA_043722015.1 Candidatus Kuenenia sp.
TCCGTTCGAGCGTCGGTCGTCCGAAGTCCATGGAGGCCGCTGCCGAAACACGCGGCCACAACCGAGCCATCAGCATCAACTCCGCCCGCCGAGCATTCAATTAGACCAGCATTCAAGGCAGCTCCACAAAACTGCCTTTTTTACGCAAACGGAGATTTTAAGATGGATGGCACCATAACTCCCACCCGCACCATAACTCCCACCATAACTCCCATTGGCTGCGAGCCCGAGGCAAGACCTGGGAACAGATCATCGACAGTGCGAGCAGGCCTGGCGGTGGAGATCTCGGATTCTAGGAGGTAACGATGGTGTGGCTTCAGTGTAACGAACGGTATGACGTTGTCGGCCAGTTTGATCCGTCATCGTGTGTACTGAAATTGCTCGAACGAACCGCTTTGGGAAATACCGTGCCTGCAATACCGCACGTCTGGCGATAAGTACCATCCACCCTATTGACAGAAATGCAGTCGGCAGTTAGACTTCCGTACTGGTCGGCGTTGGGAGATCAATAGAAGACGGGCAACATTCAGGAATAGGACCGAGCGATGCCGCGAGTGAATCGAACGGAGATGTGTGCGTCTGAGGAAGTGCAGGCGTTTCATTTGATCAATCGGTGCGTTCGCAGAACGTACCTCTGCGGCAAAGATCGCAGATCCGGCAATGACTATTCGCACCGCAAAGAATGGATCCGCGAACGGCTGGAGGAGTTGGCGGGGATCTTTGGGATTGATGTGCTGGGGTTTGCCGTGCTCAGCAACCACCTGCATGTCGTTGTCCGGACAAGGCCGGATGTCGTTCGGGAGTGGTCGGCCGACGAAGTGGCTTTGCGGTGGTGGCGGTTGTTTCCGCAGCGAAGAAACGCGAATGGAACAGCGGCAGAGCCAACCGAACCTGAACTGAACGCGATTCGCAACGATACCTCGGGGCTGAAGGAGAAGCGGCGGCGGCTGAAGGACATTTCGTGGTTCATGCGGTGTCTGGCCGAACCGATTGCACGTCGAGGTAACAAGGACGACAAGGTTTCAGGTCGATTTTGGGAAGGTCGTTTTCGTGCGCAGGTGCTTCTCGATGAAACGGCGATCACCGCGTGCATGGCGTATGTGGACCTGAATCCGATTCGAGCGGGGATCGCGGCGACACCTGAAACCAGCGACTTCACCAGCGTGAAAGAGCGAATCGAAGATCGGGCATCGGCTGCAGAAGTCTCGACACCGGACGCTCAGGATGTGCGCATTGAGCACGGTGAGAAGGCCGGGTGGCTTGCTCCGATTGCCCTGGATCCGCCGCGGAGGAAGGTTCGCGAGGAGTCCACAGCTCGCCGTGCGAGCAACAAGGGCTGTTTGTCCATGACACTGGATCAATATCTGAAACTGCTCGATTGGACGGGCCGTCAGATCCGCAAAGACAAAGTGGGAGCGATACCGCAGGACTGTGCTCCGATCCTTGACCGTCTGGAATGCAGTGCTGAGACGTGGATGGACTTCGTGAAGAACTTCCGGAAACGCTTTCGGAACGAGGCAGGCCTTCCAAAAGCTCGCCAGGATTTCCGCACCACCCGCCGCGAATCCCGGTCCTCCGTCAAGGCTTTCTGAGGGAGCGGATGGCAGACTTTCAACGCAAGGTACTTGTGGTTGTTGCACTTATAGCATTTAGGTGGATAGCACTTTTGCTGTCAACAGGCCGTTCGCATTCATGACTGACCTGATTGTTTGCGTCCGCGCTCGGGGACGATGGAATTCTGACGGCTGCCTGTCATGCGCCCGCTCCATTGGAATCATTGACTGGTACAGAATCCGGTACATCATTTAAGGCAAGTCTCAGATTTTTCCCTACGCTCGATCCTCAGGAAACGGCATCACCTCCCGAATATCCGGACACGCGGTCGCTACCATCACCAGACGATCAAATCCAAGGGCAACGCCGGAACAGGGCGGCAGGCCGGACTGCATCGCCGCCAGTAATCGCGCCGCACCGGGAAGCTCCGGCGATTTTTCGCCGTTACGTCGTTGATTCTGGACTGCGTCCCGTCGGCGCAGTTCAAGTTCATCTGTCAGTTCCTGGTATCCATTGCACAATTCCAGACCCTGTACATACAGTTCAAAACGACGAGCCACTCGCGGAACTGTTTCCGAAACAACAGCCAGCGCTGCCTGAGCAGGTGGATAGTCACATAGAAATTCCGGGCGAATCCCGGTGCCCTCCGACGTCCCACCCAGTTGAGGTTCAATCGCAAACGCCAGCATGACGTTCAATACGTCGTCGATACGGTCTTCACGCAGATCAGCCGGCAGCGGCACACCGAAGTGCCGGGCGACGTCCATGAGCTGACGTCCGGAACAATCGAACACATCAACCCCAAACGCACGCTGAAATGCCGCCGCGTAAGTGGTGTACTGAAATGACTCGGGACGCCACTGATCCGCAACGTCACGTCCTGTCACACGAGCCGCAGCAGCAGTGGCCGTTCGTACAAGCGATTCTGTGACTTCAAGTTGTTCCAGCCAGGTCGAGCCAACGCCGTACCATTCAATCATGGTGAATTCTGAATTGTGCTGATGGCCCCGTTCATGCTGTCGGAACACACGACTGATCTGAAAGATCGAATCCACGCCAGTCGCCAGCAGTCGCTTCATATGCGCTTCAGGAGATGTTTGCAGAAACCATTGAGTACCGCGAACGTCGATGGCAAACGGTTCCACCCATGCATCGAGTACAATTTCGCGGGAAAGGCACGGTGTCTCGACTTCCAGGTAATTACGATCCTGAAAAAAATCGCGGATCGAACGCAACATTTCCGCTCGAACGTGCAGCATCTGAGTCGAACACGATGGTCGCCAATCAGCAGACTCAGGCGTCACCGCCCGGACTCCGCCTGCGAGACAGCCTGTTGCGATAGAGCATCGAGAACCCAGCGAACAGCAGACGCAAGGCGCCGGATACCTTCCTCAATTCCTGCGACATTCTGTACACCGAAGCTCAATCGCATTTCGCAGCGTGGCCGATCGGACCAATTGGCTGGATAGCTCAATTCACCTGGCACATACATCACTTTATCGACCTGCGTCGCGCGCTGAAACAGCGGACTGGCGAAGCCTGTTTCGATATGCTCAGGCAATCGCATCCAGACATACATGCCGCCTTGCGGATTGAACCACGAGACTTCCGGCAGTTCGGCAAATTCGCGTTCGACCGTCGCCACCATGGCATCACGCTTACGGCGATAACTTTCACACACGCTGCGGACATGTGCGGCATACGCGCCCGTGCGGATTGCATGAGCGACAATATGCTGGTTCAAATGCGCCGATCCGAAGTCTTCGTTGCCCTTCAAGTCGGTCACGGCTTTTACCAGGGACAGTGGCAAGACCCCCATTCCGACACGGATGCCCGGCGAAAAACTCTTGGAAAACGTCTGTGCCAGGATGACCGTTTCGCGTGTCTTGTCGAGCGACCAGATGCTGGGAATGGCTTCGCCGTCATAGCGGAGCTCGCGGTAGGCGCAGTCTTCGAGCAGAAAAACGCGATGAGCAGAGGAATACTGCTGCACAATCTTCAGAATTTCCGGACGCCGTGCCGCAGACACACTCACACCGGACGGATTGTCGAAGTCGCTGACGACGTAGACCAGTCTAACCCTGTCCAGCCTGCCTGCAGATTGAATCTGTGCAAGAGCAGCAGCAAGTGAATCCGGGCGCATCCCGTCTGCGTCGGCGGTGACCGGGACAATTTCCGCGCCTGCAGCCTGAAGCACATCGATGTACACGAAATAGGTCGGTGCCGCGACAAGGCAGATGTCACCGGGATTGAATAGTGCCTGCGTCACAAGTGACAGTAATTGCTGAGACCCTGTCGTCAGGACCAAGTGTGGCAGCGGGAGATCACGCAGCTCATCGGTACGCTGCTCAAGTCTGGCCAGATTTGTCCTGAACAGCCTTCGGAGCAGTTCCGGGCCGGGTGTGATTCCGTACTGCAGCAACTTGCGGCCTGAATCGACGTCTGACAGCAACTCGGCAACAGCCTCACCCACGATCTTGACGGGCAACGATTCTTCATCGACCAGTCCGGCGGCCAGCGAAATGCAGTCGGCGTTTTCCACGGCCTGCTGCATGAGGAAACCAATGGCCTGAGCTGCTGATCGCCGTGCATGATCACTGAGCGGAGTTTCATCGCCGGAACGAACCTGAGCACTATTTTCAAACCGCGAATCCATGTGACATCTATTCTCTGGGACGCGACAACAACTCCTGGAACTCCAGAGCGAACTGTTCGTCGTTCGAAAGGCAGCGGTTGTTCATGGCCAGGATTTTGCGAATCCGACCTACGGTCAGTTTTGCCGGGCCTGTCAAACGCAGTACCAAGTCGTCGGGATTGAACTGCTCCAGATCTCGAATCGAATGAATTCCGAGGAACATGAACGCTTCTCGGGCCTGAATGTCGTTTTGAAACACCACATCCAGCGGAGCGTCAATCGGAATACGTGAACGTCCAAGTTTTCGGGATGGCGAGTCATCGTGAATACCCGAAGAAATCGTGGCCTTTCGAACGCCTTTCTTCCGTTGCGTCAGTTCGGGTTCGGGTTCTGGAGCGGGCTTACGTGCAACCATCACCGGCTTTCGAGCAATGGGCGCCTTTTTCGGGGCAAGTGTCTTTGGAACGGGCTTCTTTTTAGCCACAGTCTTCGGGGCTTTTTGGGCTGTTTTCGCCACGCGGGACGCTGCTTTCGCTGGCTTTACAGGTTTTGCCGCTTTTTTGACTACCTTTTTCTTCGCCATTGATCTCAGTTCCTTTTGCGCTTTGCAAGCTCATCAATCGCCGAATCCCGACGAAGTCCCACGCCCCGCAAACGGTATTCCCGATCTCAAAACGCAATCATAGCGGCTGGAGGGCTTAACTTACCTCAACAGACCCGATTGTTCCTCAAAAAAGATGCGAAGGATGTCCTGTTCCTCGTCCGTCAGCAGCCCTTTTGAGCCCAGTATGACGTCACTGGCGGCTCTCCAGCGTCCGACGGCGTTCAATAGTTCTTCGGCGGGATCCGGAGTTCCAATCCTTAAAAACGTTGATGATACGGGTTTGTGATCATCTAATTTCTCTTCCAGTCGAACCAGTTCACCCGATGTTTTTTCATCCAGAGTCAACTGCAACGCCCGCACTTTTGACGTTATCCAGTGGTCACAGGCGGTGTCCATCAATTTTGGTCCTTTCCAGACGCTGGACAGCGTTGGACGTGTCGTAAGCTCTCCCATCTTCGCCAGAGCCTCACACGCCGCGTTGATCACACCGTGATCGAACGGCGTGAGTGGTGTCTCGCTATCCTGCAGGTGATCCCATGTTCGCAGCAGACACTCCAGTTGAATCTGCGGCGCTGTCCCCATAAGAAGCGGATAGACGTCCAGAAATCCACCGGGTCTGGCAACCGCATTCTGGTGATCCAGAGATTCTCGCAACATGCAATCCAGCGTCAGTACAAACGCGGCTCGAAATGAGGCGTAGTGGATTTCGTCGGTGAACGACATTATGGTTTCCGGTGTGTAGGATGCTCGTGTCATCAGAAAAGCCCATCCTGACACAAATTCGAGCAGACTCAAGACGTAATAACAGCAAGCCCGGCAGATGGATGTTGCTGAAATGCAACGAATCGATTGAATGCGATTCGTATCATAACCGTTCACGACATTTCGAGAATGACAGTTTGAACCACAGATGAACACGGATGAACACAGATTGATTGTTGATTTCTATCTGTGTAAATTTGTATTTATCTGTGGTTGCTTGCGCAGGTTTCGTTCTGAGGCGTGAACCGTGACTTCGTATCATACCTCCAAGCGCCGATCTAGCCCCTAAACAAGCGACGTTTGGAGTGCGGTGACTCGTCACCGCTTTCTTTTTCAGGCAATTTGGCTCTGGGAACGACGTTCGTTTGCTCTGCCGATTTCA
>JAYSPO010000698.1:0-3532 GCA_043722015.1 Candidatus Kuenenia sp.
CCCTGCGAGAAACTCCGGAATCAATTTCATCTGATCGACGTCGTTGTTGTTGTGACTGTCGAACTGACCAATCGACAGGTTCGCCGAGATACAAACCCCGGCCTTGAAGGCCGCCAGGGCAATATCATTCTGCTGCGCCAGTCTTTCTTTTGATTGTTCTTTCGGGATGAATGGAACCACGCGCTCCAGGGCTTTCGAATTCGCCTGAGCCGCGTACAGCATGCTCTGACTGTGTTCGACTCGCGGCAATCTCGCGTCCGAAACGCGGGCTTCAAACTGTTGCTCCAGCGTGCGTTCGATGCGATCCGAAACGAATGCGTCCTGGTAAGGATGATCACTGCCTTCCACAGAATCGGCTCGTGCCAGCAATTTCAGAGACTGCAGATACGGCACGCGCGACATGGGGACGAGATTGCCCGTCGCCGAATAGTTGCCGAATGTCAGAAACGCGAGAGGCGCTTCGGCCCCGTGGCACGCCGCAACCAGTGCCGGAAATGTCGGGTACGCAAGGCTGTCGAGCTTCCCGGTCGCCATATACCGCGCGCAGGGAGTATGGTTGTTGACCGACAGATCCAGTCCGTTCAGGACTCGCAGTTCCGGTCCGTACTTCGCGAAGAAGTTCTCATTGCTCATTCCATTTTCGATGTGCTTCGCGATGGGAGCAATGCGGTGATTTCCGACTGTCAGGATCTCGCCTGCCTGATAAAGTCGGTTGATGCCTTCCACGCCCTTCGGGTCCATGAGGTACGTCGTATCCCAACCGCCGGAGGCATTGAAGACGACGTAATACGGACCGGGGTAGCCGGTCGAATCCGATGATTTCTCATTTGCGCCCAGGATCGACTGCAAGCCGACCGGCGTGGCAAAGCCAAGTCCTGCTAAGCTGCACCGTTTGAGAAATGTTCGTCGCGACATGGATCAACTGTTTCTATGTGCGCCGATCGGCAGCACTTCGTATGCTACTCGCACCCACGATGTTTTCCTGAAACTTGTACTCTACGTGGCCGGAAATGAGTTCGGCGAGCGGACGGCGTGAGCCCTCCGGTACCTCGTTTTTGTACCGACAAGCTGACGCATGCCGCTCGCCAATTATCTTACTCAGGACCGCTCGGAGTTTAACGAGCGGAACGACTGGAATTTACGATCAGTTTCAAAGTGTTATCAGCCTGCTTTTTGACGGTTGCGGTTAAGGGACTGGTGTTGTAAGAAGCATACATGGGATCCACTGGTTTTCCATGATCCTTCGTGTGCTGAACAGTACCATCATTGATGATCATTTGGGCGACAATGACACGGTGTTCCCCGACGCAGGCACCGTCGTCACTGGAATAGGTGCCGAGCACAAAGCTGCCGTCCTCGCGAATCGTTCCAGTCGCCGTGAGCTTGTGGTCACGAGACTCAAATTCCACTGTGCCGGTACGCACTGGCGAACCATCATCAGACACAACGGTCCCCGAAACGGGATACGTAGGAACCTGGCTAGCCCCGCATCCTGCAATCAATGAGGTACAGATGAAAGCCAAACTGAAATGGAAAGCACTCACAGATCGAGTTCCTGATTTAGAATTCACCAACCGGTGATCCGTCGCTCCGATTGCAAAGATCGCCCAGCACGCTGGAACTGATTGATGTCGAGATTCCCCGGACACTCCCATCGACGAGAGTAAACTGCACAACTCCGTTGTGAGCACTGCCGAACGAATACAGCGTTCCTCGTTGATCTTTTGAATTGTGTGCGAGCGGCACTCCAGGCCCGCCAATACGTGTGAAATTCTGGAAATGGCGCCCAAAATAAGCGGGTCCATTGTACGGGCTTTTCGTCATTTCGCCATCGGGAATAAAGGGCTCACCGACCATCACCGTATTCGATGTTCCGTCTTGGACATCGCGAATGGCTATTTTGTCTTCCCATCCGGGAGCGATGTCAATACCCTTCATTTTTGGACGACTGGAGATGATGACTCCTGAGCCTCGACCGCCCCAATAGAAATCTGTCGCCAAGCCAACCGCACCCGGCGTAATGTCGCCATGGTTGCCAACATAATCGACGACCGCGCCGCCGGGAATGTGCTGCACTCCGCCCCCACAACCACAAGGAAATGTAATCACAACAGACGAATCCGGTGCGATGGGAGATGTGCCAGCGTGGCGTTCGGGACAAAGATAGGTTTGCACGACAGACTGTCGCACGCTGGTCGAATGACTCCCGAATGTCTTGTACAGGTCCCATTTCTGATACAGAGCCGTCTGTTCAAGATGTGGCAGGATATGAATCAGCCAGGACGGTTCATCCACTCCATTCGTTGTTCCATTCGATGACAGTGTGCGCACTCCATCAAGGACAAGGCGTGCGGGAGGAAAAGCTCCGTACGTGTCGTGAAACTGATGCAGTGCCAGACCAATCTGCTTCAGATTGTTTTGACACTGCGATCTGCGAGCTGCGGCCCTGGCCTGCTGGACAGCGGGCAGCAAAATCGCAATGAGAACTGCGATAATGGCAATGACCACCAGGAGTTCAATCAGAGTAAAACCTGACCGTCTCAAGAGATTGGTCGGGCATCGTGAAATGTTCTGTCGATTCGTGCGCATTCTGGTCCATTCCGCTTAAGTCAGGAATTCATCGAGCGTAATCGTTCGGGGTCATACATCGCCCCCAACCGAGTGACGCCAAACTGTTAACATCACCAACGCTGCAATCCGACCAGAATAACTGCGAGGCTGTCCTTAATAAGATCGAAGTCTAACCCGGCAACAGTTGCATCAGAACCAAAAATCGGGGTGTCAAACCGGGAATCTCAGCGAATCTTCGGAATTTTCAGGTTGATCCAGTCCCATTGCGGCAGGAAATTACGAGCCGGACAGAACTCCTCAATGCGGAGACCTGCGGATGAGGCCAGAGCAGGCACGCTGCATTTTTTCACATTTCCTCCATGAACGCATGGTGCAGCCGGTTGTGCGATCGGGAGATTTTGGCGACGAGTTTCGAAACTTCGTCACGTTCACCGTCTTCTACTTCGTGTTCAAGAATCTCCAGTTGCTCGCGAAGCAGTCGAGCCTTCCTACGATGATAGTCGCTTAATTCTCCTTGTCGAAGGTACGCGCCGACTTCGAGCTTGCGAGTCCAGTCGTCATAGCGTTCGGCCCAGTACTTCGTTTCCGTATGGTCCATTGAAATCGCCGCGCTTAACGCACCTACTCGTGAATCGGTCATGGCTTCAAAGCACTCGTGCGGGGTTTGGATGAAGAAGAGCCGGGCATGGGAATTCCCTGAATAGGCGAGCGGCTGGGCGTCAGTCCTCCGTGGATTTGCGACTTGAATCGAAAGCGTTGCAACCTGAACCAATGATTTGTCGGACCGATCTGGACATCATGTTCCACACCAACCAGCGACACGGAGGGCAGTTCCAGAATGGGCTGTTCGTCGGTCGCCCGAAATGCACCGCCGAATGCCCCCCGCATCCGGCGGCAGCAGCGTTCAATGGCCTCGAATGACACCGCATGCGAAGCATTCTCATTGCCGTAGGCCGCCCAC
>JAYSPO010000699.1:0-4553 GCA_043722015.1 Candidatus Kuenenia sp.
TCTTCGAGCTTCCGCTTGACCTCACTAATAACTTCGGTCGCGTTGGAGCCAGGAGCCTGCTTAAGAACAATCGCCGCCGAGGGATCTCCGTCGAGGTCCGAGTAGAGGTCGTAGAACGAAGAGCCGAGCGTGACTTTGGCGACATCTTTGATCCGCAGGATCTCACCTTCGGAGTTGGCCTTTAGGATGATGTTCTCGTACTGCTCTGGCTTGTTGTAGCGTCCCATCCAGGTCAGAACATACTCGACCGTTTGCGACGTCGTACCCGTTGCCTGGCCGAGTCGTCCGGGCGAACCAATCATGCTTTGTTCTTTAATCGCCTCCATGACGTCAGAGGAAGAAATCTTGTAAGCGCGGAGGCGTTCCAGATTAAGTTCCACGCGCATGGCATAGGCGCGGTTGCCGAGAATCTTGGCGCTGCCGATCCCCGGAGTTCGATAGACCTCGGGCAGAATGTTGCTGGACGTATAGTTGTAAAGAAAATTCTGATCGACGTTTTTGTCCGTACTGTAGACGTTCACATACATCAACATGCTTGTCATATTCTGCATGACGATGATGCCCTCGCGTTCGACGATCGGAGGGAGCTGGTTTCTAATCATCTGAATACGGTTGTTGACGTTCAGAACCGCGACGTTTGGGTCCGTACCAGGTTCGAAGATGATCTGGATCGTGGCCTCACCAGCACTGGTCGCGGAAGAGGTCATGTAGCGCATGTCCTGGACGCCATTGATCGCTCGCTCCATGATCACCAAAGTCGAATCGACAAGGATTTTGGCACTCGCACCTGGATAAGAGACCGAGACAATAACGCTCGGCGGCGCGACTGAGGGGAACTGCGAAATCGGCAGCGTGACGATGGCCAGCCCTCCCATAAACAGGATGAGCAGCGAGATAACGATGGCCAATGCTGGCCGATGCAGGATTTTTGCAAACATTGTAAGCGTACTTTTTTCGCCGTGTGTTTCTGCGGGCCGAGACTTTCAGCGCTTGGTGATACCTGGCATTTGGAAGAGACAGCCTACTCCGCGTGGAATTTCAGGTTGTCGAGAGCCTGTTCGGGAGGTACGAATTCGTACTCGATCACATCGCCGTCGCGAACTTGCTGAATCCCTTCAAGAACGATTCGGTCATCGACGCCAAGGCCCTCTCTGATCACGAAGATGTCGTCCTGTTCGCTCTGGATGATGATCTCTCGCTGCCGTACCACTCCACGTTCTACATGGTGTTCACTGCCGCCTTTTGCATTGTGGTTCGAGCTGTCTGCGGCTTCGTGTTTCTCGCCTTCAGTGGCACCGTGCGTCTCGCTTACGGGCACTTTATGTTTCTCGCCTTCGTCGCCATGGACTTCGTCATGTTTTGCGTCTCCAACATCTTTCGCGTCCTCTTTAACGACGACATAAGCGTACTTCTTGGCGAGAATTTCAAAGGTCGCCCGCTGCGGTATGACGATGGCATCCTTGACAATACGACTGACCAAAACGGTGCCAGTCTGACCATGCCGCAGCAGGCGATCCGGGTTCGGGAAATCGCCGCGGAAGGCGATGTTCCCGGTCTTGTTGTCAAAGTCAGCCTCAATTGCACCGATCTTGCCAACCTGTGGGAATTTCTCGTGGTTTGCCAGCATGAGCTCGATTCTCAGTTCATCTTTATCCTTACTGGCCTGATATTCGAGATAGCGGGCTTCTGGTACATTGAAGTAAACCCACATAACATCGTTATCAGACAAGGTCGTGAGGATATCTCCTTCCGCGATCAGGCTTCCCTGCTGCTGATGCTGGTGGTCGATGATGCCGTCGAAAGGAGCTTTGACGGTGGCGAAGTTCAATTCAGCCTGAGCCAAATTCATCTGAGCCTGGGCTTTTGCCAGTTTGGCCTGAGCCAGAGCCACTTCCGGCTGCGCGACGACTTTCTGCTGAAATAGTTTTTCGGTGTTATTGAATTCAATTTGAGCGAGCTGAACCTCGGCCTTCTCAGCGTCCAGCTTTGCCTTGTAGATCGTTGGCAGGATCGTGAACATTGTATCGCCCTGCTTCATCAATTGGCCTTCCTTGACCAGGATCTCCTCAAGATACCCGCCCTCCAGGGCACATACGTCGATGTGACGACGCGAGTGAATCTGGCAGACGTATGGTTGAGTGTTAACGATATCTTTTGAGACAGGGCTGGTGACCAGAATCTTGTGCTCTGCGAGATGTTGTCCTTCCGCGTGCTCGCTCTCCTGATGCAGACCATCTGCCTCATGGCATCCAGGAAGAGAGAAAAAAACTACCGCTATGAGTATGGTGGGTGTCGGTAAGCGATACATAGTGTGCTTGTTCATCAACTCTAGTGGAGAATCAAAAAAAATGCGAAACTTTTTTCAGAAAACTAAACTGCCAGGGACGTGGCACGAAGTGTACCAGATTGCCGGATATGGTATCAAGGATCGATACGTCTCAAATGATGTCGGGGACCGGGCAATGCGATAATCGGCTCCGCATGTTCAGTGTTCATGGACGGTACGTGGCCGCACAAAATGAGATTGCTGCCATCAAATTCAATCTGAATCGACTTGCGGCAATTGTTCAAATAGCCGGGCGATGCAAGTTTCTCAACAGCCAGAGTTGCCGGACCGGGCTTGATTGCGTTTCTGTTGTCGTCGTCCATCTTCCTCAAACTTCCCACAAAAATGAGACGTCGTGATCTTTAGATTCAGGGCTTCGATGATGTCATTGAGAGTGACGATCGTTCGCTGTTCAATGCCAGCAACGCTTGATACGCCGCTGGTGGTGCAGTGACTGCGGGCTGCGACGTTTTCAGCGACTCAATTACGGGGCAGATGAGATTCGACAAGGACTGTAATTTGTGAAGTACATGATGGGCTGAATGGCAAAATTCCACTGACGTCGCATTCATCGCCAGCCCTCTGAGAACTGCTCGCAATCCAGTGGCCTTCATGGCGATCAGAGCCTCTGCTGCATTCCAGCGAACGCCATCATTTTCATCGTCCAAAGCGTTCACAAGGGCGGTTGTGGAAACTGGGTTTGCGAGGGCCAGAAGTGCCTTAGCTGCTTCCCAGCGTACCTGCACGTGCGAATCATCAAGTGCGTCAATCAATGCGCGAATCACGTCGTCTCCACCAAGGGCGACAAGTTCTGCTCTGGCAGATTCTCGAACGCATGCACCTTCGTGACTCAGTTCGGCAATCCAATCTGAGATTGGATTCTGAGTTTTCAAAGTCGTAGACATTTCAATCTCCTTTCAAAAACTTATTGGCAATCAACTCAAGGCTCAAACAGATTTGTCCGTTAACCTGTCCCCACGATACTTCCCGCAGTGACCAACGGAGCCAACGCTGAAACGCACAACGCCTGGACCGCGTCAGGCATTCTCCATTTCGTGCGGCGCTCGCAGAATTGATGCAGCAACTGTTCACAGGCTTTATCGGCAGCGGAAATCAGCGAGCGCTCTTTTGGCAGATTCACCGAAGTCTGCGGACCGTGATCTGGCGGATCACCCTTTGCCTGTTGGCATAACTCCGTTCGTACCACGGAAAGCTCACGCGGTGCCTTGATTCCCAGTTTTACTATGTTGCCGCGAACTTCCAGAACCACGACCTCAATGTCGTCGCTGATCCTGATGCCCTCATTGGCTTTACGCGAAAGTACCAACATCGAATACTCCTTTTGTGCGGGATGAATGAACTGGCTCAAAGTTGAATTGCAGCTTGCGTGCCACGGGTCGGCAGATTTTGCCGATCGTGAATTTCCACATTCAGTCATTAAATCATCAGTGAATACCGAGAATCACCGATTGGGAATGGCCATCATTTCTGCACGAGTGGCAAAACGAAGTTCATAGTGGACCTCTGTGTTCCACCGAATTCGATTCACTTCACGCAGCATTCTTTCTGAATCGCCTGCAACAGGAATCGCCAGAGTGGTTCTTCGTGCCAGGCCTGTTCCAGTTGAACCGCCCGCTCTGCGAACTTTATGGAACTCGATAGGTCCTGCTGCAGAAACGCATCTCGTGCCTGTCTGGCCAGGTTCTGCGTCCTTCGTGCGTCGTCTTCGACTTTGCGAGCCCATGTCGCGGCTTTTCGCCATTCCAGGGATTCTATTCCGCTGGTCGCTTTTGCCAGACGGTCTAACTGAGATGACCGCAGGTTCCTGAGATTCAGCTTCAGAATTCCAAATTCGGTTGCCCAATCGCAGCATACCCAGCGATTGACTAAGGATTCAAATGCAAGTTGCACGGATTGAGACGACATTTTGGCGGGTATCACGGCGAAGACTACTGGCATGCACAAGACAGGTAGATGAAGCTCTCCAGAGTTCAGAGACATTCCGCACTTTCCATGCCGAGCGACTGGAACTTGCTGTGGGTGGCACGAAGATGCGCAGCAGGGAACTTCTGAGCAGTCTCAATTTGACGGCCAATGGTCAATGCCTGGTGTGTGAATAGCTACAATGCCAAAGCTGTCGAACAATTCAACCTGGGTGCATACACTTCTGATCGCCGCCACGATCGGTGTGATCGCCCTGTGTCTCTTTGGAGGTTACACCGCATGG
>JAYSPO010000700.1:0-1933 GCA_043722015.1 Candidatus Kuenenia sp.
CGGTCAGCCAATTCTTCTTCAATCAACGGACGGCAACTGTCCCACGCCGATGGTGCCATGAGTTCTGTGGCAGCAGCGGAAGGCGGAACGTCACTGAAGAAGTCGATGGAGGGCAGGACAATATTGCTGTCGAGATTCTGAGCCCTCGTCAGATCTTCAGCCGCCAATGATTTTGCGCCTTTGCGATACCGCACGACGCCTCGATTCATCCATGCTTTGGCAAATTCGGCGTCCAGTTCCAATGCCATTGAAAAATCGCTTTCTGCAGCGTCCAGATTGTTCATGGCCAAATGCACATTGCCGCGCTGAAACCAGGAAGACGAATCGTCGGGATTCAGCTTCAGAGCGGTATCATAGTCCTGCAGCGCGCCGGCATGGTCGTGCATATCAAATCGGCAGAGTCCCCGATTGCGGTATCCAAGGAAATTTTCCCGATCCAGATCGACGAGTTCTGAGAAGGCGCTGATCGCATCGTCGTAGCGTTTCAATTTCGCAAGCTGCACGGCCTTGTTGTTGAGAGCGTCGGTGCGCCGATTGTCGAGTTGCAAACAGGCGACATAATCGGCCAGAGCTTTCTCGGGCACGTCGAGATTCTCATACACAAGGCCTCGCTGATAATACACCTCAGGATTTTGCGGCATGGCCTTCAATGCGAGGTCGAGCACCGGAATGGCTTCCGCTCCCTGGCCTCGATCCGTCAGAATCTTTGCGCGTGCCAGCATCAACTCCGGCGAATCCGGTGCTTTCGCGCAGCTCGCGACCAGCAGTATCAGGCCGGCAACGGATGCGAGGCATGTTCTGACCTTCAAGGCGTTGAATGATGTCATGGTCTGTGTTTCACAGTAACAGGGCATACTGATGAGTGGTTATTCATCCACAGGATTTCCACATCGGGCCAGGAGCGCTTCGAGGCTGTTGCGGATTTCCCGCAGCGACGCCGGAATCGACTGACAGTGAACCATCGTGATCTGGTCGAACTGTGTTTTGAGCTTGTCCTGACTGCCCGCCAGTAAGACAAGTACAGGCACGTTCGCGTAATCGAATACGTCAGACACCAGACTCAACAGATCCGTCCGGAAATGACCGCTGCCATGAATGACAATCGCCGCATACTGCTCGCGCTGCAGCAGGTGCATTGCTCGCTCGCCACTCTCCACCGCGCGACAATCAAATCCATGACCCCGAAAATGTTCACGCAACGTTGTGCGGTGTTGTGCATCAATCGCAATCACCAGCACAGGGTATGTGTCTGGTGCGACCGACGACGAAGGAATGTGATTTGGGATTACGGGAGATCGGGTGGTCAATTCCGTGACTGTTGATGTCAGCCACGATGCCGGCTGCAGATCAGCAACCCGGATTGCGGCCAGACGTACGTCTGTCGCAGGCGCCGTACTCACGGCAATGGCCGGTGCAGCGCGGCGTCTGAAGCGACTGCCGAGCCTTGTCAGCCGAGTCCGCCAGATCTCCGGATCGGAAAACGACAGATATGCAAATGTCATGATAAGTCCGAACGTCCACATTCCCAGGAACGCCCCGATCCCGAAGTGCATCGCGGCCCCCATCGCCAGCACACAAGGCCGCAATCGACGATTCCATACCAGGACAATAAAAAAAGTCTCCCATGCGATTGTGACATGCGCGATCAGAAACGGGAGCCACGGCGTCCATGCCATCCAGGTGAGATCAATCGTCTGGTATTCCTGGTTGGCGATGACGTTCCACATGGCTTCGCCGGTCCACCATGTTGGACCTTTCAACTTGGAAAACCCAGACCAGAAATAGATGGCACACAAATGCAGCTGAATCAGACGACTTGCCATTCGAGCTGACGCATACCGGACCGGTGCGACATCCATCGCCAGACCGTTCCGTCGCCGCCGCCACTTGCGAATCAAGCCGTCCACCGACATCGCCGCGCCGCAGGGGGCCA
>JAYSPO010000701.1:0-1542 GCA_043722015.1 Candidatus Kuenenia sp.
TATCCCCGCGGCCAGCGTCCCATGCTGACACTGTACGCACAGGGATATGCTCTCGCGGATTTTCTCGTGCAGCAAAAGGGACGTCAGACCTATCTGAAATTCATTTCTGATGGCGAACGGACAAACTGGGAAGAGGCGATCCGCACAAACTTTGATCACGAAGGCATTGAGTCGCTGGAACGTAACTGGCAGGGCTGGGTGCTGGCTGGAATGCCGAAACTGACATTGCCACGCGATCAGATGCTGGCAGCAAATGAGAATTCACCGGAGTCAGTGTCTCAGGCCACCTCGCGGCCGGAGATTATGGCAGACCCTACTTTAAGGTCTCCGTTATCGAAACCACGACACTTGCCGGACAACGCGACCGTTCGACTTCAGAGTCCTGACCCGCAGAGTGCAGAACCGTTCGCGGTGCGGGAGACAAGTGTCAGGCTTGAAACAAATGTCGATGAGCGACGTGCCGACGAGCCAAAGAACGAGACTCGACTGGAGCGTGCGTCAATTGGTCGGGATGCCTCATTTGCCGCGCCGGTGCCGCGTTTGCCTGACGCGACAGTGCAAAAGCTTGCGGTTCAGGAATCACAGTCCGATGACCCAAGCGTCGAATTGGGCTTGCCATTTCGAGGCGCGACTGCCGATTTGCCGGAGGAGACAAGTCATGTCAGCCAACCGGACGAAGGTGGCCTGCAAAAAGATGTTGAGCCGCATCACCAGTTGGAGCGCACAGGTTCCGAGAGATTTTCGGACACCGCATTGTCTGCAGCTGGTTCAACAGCAAGATCAATAGAGCTCAATGGAGTCCTCCTTCCCGGGGAGCGACGTGGGAATTCCGGCAGCATTCCGCAATGGGCCGGATTTCCTGGGCAAAAGAAGTTGTTCTGACTTCATGTGCAGAGAATGTTGACGGTCGAGTCACTTGACCCCAGGCATTCTGGCGAACGTTGTCTCCTCCTGACATCAATCGCACTGTGACAAAAGCCCGCGTTCCCTACGGGCGAGTCATCGACACCCGCAACGATGACTCGCCCGCTTTCCTTTGCAGCCAGCCTGGTCGAACGCCCCCCAATTGCTCGAGAGACTATCGTTTCCGTATTTGTCGTTTTGGTCTATCGAGACGACATTTTCGTTTAACGGCGAGCCGCAGGCGCAGACGAAATGCGGGCGACGACGCCTGCGGCTTGCCGTTAAACGATTTAGGTGACAGCGCCCCATTTGTTTGGCGAAAATCCGCTCCGCACGGATTTCCCGTCCCCGGAAACGAGCCGCAGTTCCGTGAATTCGCGGCTCTTCCTCTTTCGAAACGCCATTCGCGTCGATAACATCCGCGATCTCGAAAGCCGGGAAGATGTAGATGTGTACGCGCTGATCATGGTTGGTTTTTGCCAGTTTTGCTGTCGTTATTCGCTCAGATCGTAACCTGCGGTATGGTTGGAAACAGCCAGCGGCAGTGCGAGATGGTTGACTTGATTGCAGTCGACTTTGGTCCTGCAATCCTGGGCTTGGAAAAGGGGTCAGGAACCAATAGCCAAATGGCCCAAAGGG
>JAYSPO010000702.1:0-2446 GCA_043722015.1 Candidatus Kuenenia sp.
TTCTGGTCATCGCAAATTCCTTATGAGAGTCCCACATTCTATTGCAGTGCATCATTGCTGTCAAAAAGGAAACTCAACGCGACGTACTCCAGCCTGCAAATAACTTTCTTGCGAGCAATGCCGTCCAGGCGGAACTGGAGTGTCTGTTGGCCAGAGTTGATCAACTTGCAATCTTCAAGTCACGTGCCTGCTACGCGCTGCATTGACGGGCAGCGGCAACAGGCAGGTGAGTGTTTAAGTTCCGCCAGAACGTTGCCGTCGCCACGGCGTTCCAGCTGCAATCGCAGTCGGTCTACTGACGGACCGCAATCGAAGTCAGGACTTGCAATTGCTGACGAATGACGGCGTCCGAAGACTCCGGTGGTGCGGGCGCAGGATCAACGTAATCGTCGAAATGTACGTCAGGTTCGTGATCGATAACTCTGCCGCCGGCATGCACTCTGAGAAACTCGGAAATGTCCTCACCAGGCTGGACTGTGGCTGTTCGTTGCTCAACCGTCGGCACCATCACCGTATGGACTTCCTCCCGTCCGTTGCTGTCTTTTGTTGACTGCAATTCCGGCCGCATGATTTCGACGAAGTACTGAATCACTTGGGAACCATCATCCATCGTTTCGATCGGATAATGCGGAACATCATCCGAGATGAATTCGTCCGGTGACTCGGCGTTGGCTGTGTTTTGAGGCACATGCGAATGCTCCGAGTTCCCACACCCAGAAACGGCAATACCCACGAAAACGAAAAACAAGAGTTGTGTTCGCATCGGACTGATCTCCCCAAATATTGAAAAGCTAAACTGGTTGCGCGACCGCCGGATCGACACCCTGTTCGTGATGATGAACTCAAGTTCATCTGTTGAGTTCGTCTCAGGCATGTCGACTCCGTATCGATGGAGAGACGTCAGGACATCGTGCGGTCTGCGCATGCGCTGGTTCAATTTTTGAAATTGAACAAAAACGGATTGCATTGGACTTTACGTGTCGCCAGCCGAAGCACTCAGATTGTGTGTCCGCTCAAACTGATCTTTCAGCACCATCTGTCGGTAGATCTCAAACGCCTTGCCGCCTTTGCCACTGGCTTCGAGGTAAAGTCGTTTCTTCATGGTGTCGGTGTTCTCAAGAGCCTCAGTTTCAAAGGCATCCTGTTCGCTCGGCGACATGGCTTCCCAGAACGCCATAAACGCTCGCTGTCGGGAATTCTGTTTTCGGAGTGCCAGACGTTCTCGTTTGGTTCGAACGTTGCTCTCTGCTTGTTTTTGGGCTTCTCGTGACTGCTGGCGTTCTTGTCGCCGGATGGAACTTTCGAAGCCCGGTGGTAACGCGATGGCGGACGGATTTCGGATGGATTGAATCAGAAATCCGGGACCGCGCGGTTTGCCTCGGTTGTTGTACCAGTCGTAGAGTTCCAGCATCTCGCGGATGCGATTCGATGGCTGCGACAATGACAGTTCCTCAGCCGAGGCGGGACCGATGCCGCGCTTGACCAATTCGCGTTCCAGATTCTGTGGGCTGATGGCTGGTTGCGAGACTGACGGCGTGGACACGGACGTGATTGCTGATGCCACAGAGGGTGAAATGACTGTGCCGTTACGCTTCGCTCGGCGTTCAAAGACCACGACCCATTTGCCCATGCCGTCCTTGCGAAAGCGATCTTCGGGCAACCGCGGCTTCAGATCCCAGACTCGCTCCAGTTCTTCAATTCCCTTCAATAATGTTCGCTTCATCTGAGCCGTGTTGTAATTGGCGGCGAGTCGCACTTTTCGGAGTCCCAGTTCCAGCAGATCAATTTCCACACGACTGCTGTGGTAGAAGCGTTTGTCGAGAAACCGATAGAGGCGTTTCGCCACGGGGCTTGTCAGGCGACAGTACAGAATCCAATCGAGCTGTTTCAGGTATCCTGACTGAAAGCTGCGGAACAGTACTTCGTTCCAGACGAACCGTGAACAGCCGGGAGCTGCTTTGCCCTGAATCACTTCGCGGCGGTAGATCACCAGATTGTCGAACACACCAAAGTCACGATTCACCCAGCTCTTCTGTTCATGATCGTAGAAAGCTCGATCGGAAAAGATCGACAGCCCCTTCCATCGACGCAGTGATGTGGCCACTCGTTCGTAGTTGCGACTTTCATCGGCCCAACCCAGCAGCCGCAGGATTTCATACCGACTGAAGGAGACTTCTCGTGTGGCGAAGTCATTCAGGCGGCTCAGCTGGATACAGGCCAGCAGCACGTCGTCGTCTTTGGAGGTTGGCAGGCCGTAGCGGTCTGATCCGGACAGTGTCAGCCGCCTTGGCAGGTACTTGTTCTGGTCTCGATCAAAGACCGTGTCTTCCAGCACGACGGTTTTGGTTCCATCAAGGAATCGGTCGGAAATGGCTGCCAGCGGAAACTCGGCGAGGTTGAGTTCGTCCACAGCGGATTGGTTTTGAAAAAGGGGTCTGGAACTCTC
>JAYSPO010000703.1:0-8607 GCA_043722015.1 Candidatus Kuenenia sp.
GTGTCTTCACGTCGGTCGATAATGCCGAGGTGGTTTGCTAGCCTGCATTGCGCACGGCGTAGGCCGGATCAAGCCCGCCGCTCATGCCGGAACAGCGCAAACCCGGATTTCTGGTCATCACACCCTGTCACCTGGATCCAGGAGGAATTGGCGGGCGCCGCTCCGGCAATCATCGGGTTTGCTCGGTCCGGCCTACGATTCTGTGCGCAATGCAGGCCAGGGGCTGGACTGGGACGGCTTCTCTCGAACGGTAGGGTCTTCTGGCTCGCTTTGATTCTCAGCCAGGGTTTGTAACCTGAGAGGATCAAGGGCTGAGCGGGCTCGCGATTTTCTATTCGGGCAACGGTTTCAGGAACAAGCGTCGATGACCGATATTCATGATTTGACACGCCGATTACAGCGAGTTGCGGATTCCAAAATTGTACTGTTCGTTGCGGATGGACTTGGTGGGTTGCCATTGCAGCCTGGCGGTAAGACCGAACTGGAAACAGCCAACACTCCGAATCTTGATGCACTTGCGCAGCGCGGAGTGCTGGGGATGAGCATTCCGGTGTTGCCGGGGATCGCTCCGGGAAGTGGTCCGGGACATCTGGGGCTGTTCGGTTACGATCCGTTGAAGTACGACATTGGTCGCGGGGTTCTTGAAGCGCTGGGGATTGATTTTGCATTGACAGATCGTGACGTGGCAGTGCGAGTCAACTTCTGCACGATCGACGCGGTTGGCAACATTACCGATCGTCGCGCGGGACGCATTTCGAGCGACATCGCGGCGAAGTTGTGCGAAAAACTCGACAAAATCAGGATCCCTGGCGTTGAAGTGTTCGTGCGGCATGTGAAGGAATATCGACTTGTTATTGTGATTCGTGGGGAAGGCCTTGGCGGCAATGTGAACGACACCGACCCGCAGCGAACCGGCGTTCCCCCGTTGAAACCACACGGAGCAGACGCTCCGTCACAGAAGACTGCCGAGATTCTGGCCGAGTTTAACCGTCAGGCTGCGATCATTCTAAAGGACGACGCACCCGCGAACTTGCTCACCATGCGCGGCATTGCCAAGATGCCACCGATTCCGAAATTCCAGGAAGTTTATGGAACTCGCGCTGCTGCGATTGCCGTGTATCCGATGTATCGCGGGCTGGCTCGCCTGGTGGACATGGACATTCTGGATGCAGGGCAGACGCTGGATGATCAGATGAAGTGTCTGGAAGCCAACTGGTCGAAATACGACTACTTTTTCATTCACTTTAAGTACACCGACAGCACAGGCGAAGACGGCAACTTTGACGCCAAGGTCAAACGCACGGAAGAGTTCGATTCGGCCATTCCGAAAATCAACGCACTCAAGCCGGACGTGTTGATCATCACGGGCGACCACAGCACTCCGTCCAAGATGAAGTCGCACAGCGGACATGCCGTTCCGACGATGCTTATTGCCGAGAATTGCCGTTTTGATGGTTCCCGTCAATTTGGCGAATCTGCCTGCCGTGTAGGCGAATTGGGGCAATTTGAAGCCAAATACCTGATGTTGCAGGCTTTGTCACATGCAGGGCGACTGGAGAAATACGGGGCCTGATTCCTGCGATGGACAATCGGTCTTCTGCTGATTTCAGGATATCTGTTACCCTTCAGCGTCGTTTGCACTTGGTATTGACGGACATGTGCTTTGTCAGGCATTAAAAAAGGGGTCAGAAACCAGTAACCAAATGGCCCAGAGGTTGCTCCGCACGATTGGTTCCTGACCCTTTTTTAAAGCATCGCCCCAAAGATTTAACGTTGACAAAGCACATGTGAACCGTTCGATTCCAGTTGAGATACTTTCGCTGTATTTTCCGAGGCCCGCCTCATTCGTCGGAGATTCGAGATGTTCGTTCGTTGCCTGACTGTTTTCTCGTCCATCGTGTTACTGGTCAGTGGCGCGTCCTTAGTGTCCGCTCAGGAAAAACTGGCGTGGAAATTCGCGCCCGGTGAATCGCTGAAGTATGTTGTGAAGCAGAATATGAATATGACGATGGACGTTGCGAAAAAGAAACAGTCGATCGCAATGAACCAGACCATGGATATGCAGTGGAAAATTGCCGAAGTCGATTCCAGTAACGGCGCCGCAGAGATGTCGCAAACGATCGACCGCGTGCAGATGACTTCGCAGGGTGGTCCGTTCGGGATCGTTGAATATGATTCGGCTGGCGACAATATTCCCGAAACGCCTCTTGGGAAGTCGATGGCTGAAGTCTTTCGCAAGATTATTGGTCAGGAATTCGGCGTCCACATGAAAGCGACCGGGAAGATCGATCAGGTCACGGTTCCGCAGTCCTTGATTGACGCTTTGAAGCAATCCGGAACTACGGGCAGCGCACTGGATGAAGCGACACTTAAACAAATGATGACACAGTCTGCCATCACACTTCCGGAAAAAGCGATCAATCCGGGCCATTCATGGGACAGCGAGCAACAGGTTGAGCTGCCGTTTGGCACGATGACGGTCAAATCGCAGTTGACCTATCAGGGAATTGATTCCAGCAGTGGATATGCCAAAATCGCAATGATCCCTGTGATTTCAGTGACACCCAAACCGGGAGCCCCCGTCACACTGACACTCACAAAATCTGAAGGTTCGGGTCTTGTGCTGTTTGATGCCGCCAAAGGTCGCATTGCAAAATCGGACCTCGACCTGACAATGCAGATGCAGGTGCAGTCGTTCGGCCAGGTCATTGATCAAACCATTAAACAGACGACGTCCATGACGCTCGCCAACTGACGCCGCAGTGCCTGAGCGTTTCCTGCTTTGAGCAATCAACGCCCCTGGTTTCTGACTTTTGATGAATTCCGCCTGGAAGCCGTATCAGAACATTGAAAGTTCTCATGCGGCTTTATTCTTTGGATGAGATTGTTGCTTCGGATTTTGCCATGCGTCCTTCAGTGACCGGAACTTTGCCGTGAAACGAATTTTTCTGACGCTCGCCGTACTGGCAAACATCACGCTGTTGATCGCATTTGTGTTGGGCTGGCAGGTAGGCGACACAAAGATTTTCAATGGTCGTGACCCTGAAGTCAACCATCGTATTGGCACTCATCTTCTGGTCGGACTGGGTGCACTGACGAGCGCCACGATGGTCCATGCGTTGCTGCTGACGTACTTCATGGGAACCGGGCGATGGATTGAAGAGACCTCTCAGGCATACCGACTTTCAGGCGATTGGTATCGCCGGAATCAACGGGCAAAGTACGGTATTCTGCCAGGAATTCTGGTCAGTTTTCTGATGCTGGTTGTGACTGGCTCTTTGGGTGCAGTCGCCGATCCTGCCACAGCGGTGTCGCTGGAGAAAACGCTGGGAATCAACGACTCGACATTACACTTCAGTGCTGCGGTATGCACCTGGATTGTCAACCTGATCGTCAACATGACGCAGTATTTCGCCATTACTAAAAACTCAGCCATCGTCGATGGTGTACTTGCCGAGGTGCGTCGGATCCGTATCGAAAAAGGGTTGCCGGTCGACTAGTGCTTTGTTACTGATGGATTGAGGGGTGGCCGGGGTTGGAGGGTGCCAGCCCGAAACCCCGGGGCTTCCTTCGCTTCGCTCAGTCCAGCCCCGGCCACCCGATCCATCAATGCAAGCGTGACAGAGTACCAGGGATCGCTATGTTTCCATGGACTGAACTTCCAGCGGTGGTCTCCGGCATTCAGGACGGAATTGATCGACGGTTGCACACCGGCCTGCAGCTCTATGTCTCGCTCGACAGTGCGGTTGTTGTGGACGCTGCAATCGGTGAAGCTGCTCCCGGTTGTACGATGACGGCATCTGCATTGATGCCGTGGCGCAGTGCCGGGAAACCATTGACGGCTTTTTTGGTGATGCAACATCTCGAAACGCATCGTCTGAAGCTTTCGATGCGAGTGGCTGAGTTGCTTCACGAATTCAGGGACTCCGACAAAGCGGATGTCACCGTCATTGATTTGCTGACGCACCAGTCCGGGTTTCCGCAGTCTGAGACCGGCTGGCCATTGAACGACTGGGACGAGAGCATTCGCAGAATTCTGAACACTCCGCGCCACGTGGAGATTGGCACCGCCGCGTATGACCCGCAAAGCAGTTGGTTCCTGCTGGGTGAGATTCTGCGACGCCTGGAATCCAGTGGATCGGCCTCCTGCTTCTCCGAAATCCTCCAGCGTCGGCTGCTGAATCCGCTGCGTATGAGCAATACCACGTGCGCCTTTGAAGCTGAGTCATTGACGTCGCTCGCCGGTCTTCTTCCGGTTGTCTACGAACGCGACAAAGGGCAGCTGGTGGAGAGCCGTTACGGCCACGTTCCATGGATCACCCGGCCTTCACCAGGTGCCAGTTTACGTGGTCCGGTACGGGAACTGGGCCTGTTTTATGAGATGCTGCAACGTGGCGGAAAATCCGAATCCGGGCAGCAGCTGGTATCGACTGCAACGATTCAGCAGATGACAGCTCGACATCGGGTGGGAAAATTCGACCAAACTCTGCAGCATACAGTGGACTTTGGTCTGGGAGTTCTCTGCAATTCGAATCAGTACGGCATTGAAACTGTCCCATACGGTTTTGGACAGTACTGCAGCGAATCGACATATGGACATGGCGGATCACAGTGTGCGATGGGTTTTTGTGATCCGGAACGGCGACTGGTCGTGGCATGGTCTGCAAACGGTTTCTGCGGAGAAGGTCAGCATCAGCGCCGCAATCGGATGATCAATAATGCGATCTACGAGGATCTTGGATTGACTTAACGCGGGCTTCGCCCGCACCTCAATGTGCCCCGACACTCCGTGGCGGGAATTCTCGCCACTGAGCGACGAGAGACAATGGTGCGTACACGGCGCGCTAAAGTGACAATGTAAGGCGAGCGGGGGACGTAAGTCCCCTGATGCAGCATCTGAAAACAATCCGGGGGTTGACACCCCCGGCTTGCCGGTAGGCTTTTTACTCCCACACAAATACAGAACACCAGACTTTCATGCAAACTCTTCTCGTGACCGGTGGAGCGGGCTTCATCGGCAGCTGTTTTATCCGGCGCGCGATCCTGCGATCGGATGTGCGGATCATTAATCTGGACAAGCTGACGTACGCCGGAAACCCGGATTCATTGCCGTCGGCAGACAACACTCTGCATCAGCTCGTGGTCGGCGACATTGGCGACGCCGTTCTTGTGCGGCAATTGCTCGATACGTATCAACCGAACGCCATCATCAACTTTGCGGCAGAGTCGCATGTTGATCGGTCGATTGATGGCCCGCTTACGTTTGTGGAAACCAACGTGCAGGGCACATGTCGCATGCTGGAAGAAGTGCGACACTACCATGCGAAGTTGAGCGGCCCTGCAAAGGATGGTTTTCGTTTTCTCCACGTGTCCACCGACGAAGTTTACGGATCGCTCGGAGACACTGGATTGTTCACCGAAGAAACGCCTTATGCTCCGAACAGTCCGTACTCCGCCAGCAAAGCCGCCTCCGATCATTTTGTGCGGGCTTACCATCACACGTATGGCCTGCCGACACTGATTACGAACTGTTCGAACAATTATGGGCCGTACCAGTTTCCTGAAAAATTGATTCCGCTCATGATCCTGAACGCCATCGAAGGCAAACCGTTGCCGGTCTATGGCGATGGACTCAACGTTCGCGACTGGCTATTTGTGGAAGACCACTGTGCTGCGATTGAGTGTGTTCTTGCAGGCGGTCGCATCGGAGAATGCTACAACATCGGTGGTCTCAACGAACAAACGAATGTCAGCATCGTCAAAATGATCTGTGCCACTGTCGATCGATTGCGGCCCAGCCTCCCACACGGTCCCTGTGAAGGTCTCATTACCTACGTGAAGGATCGTCCTGGTCATGATCGACGCTACGCCATCGACGCTTCAAAGATCGCCAAAGAACTTGGCTGGAAACCGCAGCAGGATTTTGAATCCGGCCTGGAACTCACTGTCCGCTGGTATCTCGACAATCCGACATGGGTCGCAAGAGTCCAGAGCGGTAAGTACCGAAGAGAACGTCTGGGGCTTGGTGGCTGAGTCTGGAATCATCAACCTAACCCAGGTTCAGAATGATATCCGGAGTTTTGAAATTCGTAGGGTGTGACAAGCTGCTGACAAGCTGCGAAGGCACACCATATTTGCGCTGAAACCTCGGTGTGTCCGCACTCGCGTTGCTCGCTTGTCACACCCTACAGAAAACTCCGCATCTCATTGTGAACGCGGTTCAGTGTTACCCTTCTCGGATCTGACTCTCTGATCGACTACGGTTCTGCACCGATTATTTCCTCGTCGGTCTTTGGAATGGCCACAATCAGGATGAGCAGGATCATGTTGGCGATCGTACAACGCAACATGTGCTCGACAGCAGGCGATGTCAATAACTCATCGACAGGTTGCAGACCGAGGAGCAAGAGGCACCATAACAGAACGCCGCTCAGGAACATGGCATCTCGCCGTGACGGAGTGCAGACGACCTCGCGTAGGACCACCAGCACTGCCGGCAGACTCAATACGCAGTATTGATACCAGACAAGGTTCGACGTGAGCAGTTGAATCTGGCAACCGATGGCCAGCCACATGGCAATATCCGTAGAACGAGTCTCCTGATTCGTTTCGTCACGGCGATGCCGTTGGCGTTGCAATATGACGAAAATTAACGCACTCGCCAACGCCGTCCCCGCCAGCGACGTCAACCATCCGGGGACTCCGCACGAACGTACAAAATACGTCGGCGAAAAATTTCCCTGATGAGTCTGAATGATTTCGTCGGGAAGCAAACGCACAGCCTGAACCCACTCGATCCAGGCATGCAATGGAAACCAAATTGTCGAAAACGCAATCGCCATGATCCCACCCAGCAGACCACCGATCGTCGCTGCCATCAGGTGTCGCTGATTGTGCTGATCACAAACCGCATCATGCCGCTTGATGTTCCATAACCCAATTGCTACAGGCCCCAGCCACATCACCCCGCACCACAACAAACTCGGTTTGAACGCCAGACACATTCCCAGCCAGCCCCCCGCCAGGAATTGCCGTACAAAGTAGCCATCACGCTCCGCGTGATGAGCCCTCTGGATCGCCACCTCGCGCTCAGAACGATCGTCCGTCGGATCAATGCCACGGACTGCGCGGTGACATCCCCGCCCCACAATCGCCGCCAGCACACCCACCATTCCAAACTGAATCTGATCCACATTTGCGACGTTCATGTCGATTCGGAGTGGGCTGAACCAAACCAGAATCACGGCTCCCAACAGCATCGACCAACCCGGAATCCGCAACACCCAGCCGAACGTCATAAAACCAATCATCGTCGAAACCAGGCATACGATCCAGTAATAGTTCAAAGCTCGTTCGTACGCACGACTCCTTCCGTTCTCCCCCGCACCAAACACCGCATACAAGAACGGCGATGAATACGATTCCCATGATCGCTCATGCCGAAAATTCACAGCATGATAAAACTTCGACTCGATTCCTTCAGACTGAGCCTCTTGCCATGCTCGCTCCAGAATTTCGCGTCGCACTTCATCGGAGTACACATGAGGATCGCCGCCATGGACGACATGCTGTCCGGTCAAATGAAACTGGACAAAATCGATGCCAATGTATTCGGGTTTCTGAGCCCGTTCGAACGCAAACACGGCCGCGAGCAGCAGTAGTAGAAAACTCAGCAATCGACCTACAGTCTGTGTCATGTCTCTCGCTTTCAGTTCGAAGTGCCGTCGAGTCAGCCCGACGTGTGTGAGTTCACGAGTGAAGAAACACTGGTCTATTGGCCCCACTGGCCCCGTGCCAGTGGACCAAAGGTTTGGCAACTAAGACGACAAAACACGAGACGTTGCTCCCCACCCGACCTTGCGGCCTGTTGATTTAGTGACCATTTCGTTCGTAGTCCAGGCTTCAGCCGGAATTCGCTGGCGGTTCCGGCCAAAAAACCGCCTGAAGGCGGAACTACAAACTTAAATCAACACTCCGCTTGCGTCGGTGGAACCTGGGTTTGAAAACTCTGGTAAGTTCCGCAGCAGAGACACAAGTCACGATGCCGATCCAATTTGCAAAGTTGCCAAACCTTGCATCCACTGGCATAAAGCCAGTTGGGGGCCGAAAGTGCGGCTGCGGGAATTGTCTGGTAGTCGTCAAACCTGGTTTCCACCGGCGTGAAGCCGGATGGGGGACCATTGAGATTTGGCAAACCAAACGAACCATTCAGGAATGCAAATCTCCAACTCCATCCTATGAATCACCACAAACCCCGGATTCCCGCCTGTTTCAACCGACTGCATAGATCGCACCCGACGATACCGCGCGAGAAATCATTTCTGAACGAAATGCCATTAGATTCTTTCTTTCCAACACCTGCGCATTTTGCGAGCATCTTTTCAACCGTAGTTCTTTGAGATTTCGAAATTCGGACGTCGGATTTGCCGCGCTAGGGATAGAGCCTACCTGTCAATCCGTCACACAGCAAGAGTTCCCGCATTTCCGGAAAACAAATAACTATTCTCACTACAATCGTTGACATCTGCAATATTACTGGTAATGTTGCCACCCTGAATACGTTCTCCCGTTCTCCCGTTCTCCCGTTCTCCCGTTCTCCCGTTCTCC
>JAYSPO010000704.1:0-3809 GCA_043722015.1 Candidatus Kuenenia sp.
TACTCCACGCGGTCAGGATTGAGAGCATTGGCGAGCGGCATGCGTCAGCTTGCCGGTACAAGAACGAGGTACCGGAGGGCTCACGCCACTCCGCTCGCCGGACTCATTTCTGGCCGCGCGGAGTATAGCTGGTCCGAAATGGTAATGGGGCAAATTTCAAATTTCAAATTTCAGATCTGTTTTGACAAATGAGCACTCCACAACCCGGCTCCTTCCATAATTTTGCCATCATCAAACCGCCGGACGACAACCGCGATCGGCTGGTGTGTGGTGACTGTGGCTGGATTCACTACGAGAATCCGCGTGTCATTGTCGGTGCAGTGGTGCGTTCCGGCAAAGATCTGCTTTTCTGCCGCCGTGCAATTCGGCCACGATACGGATACTGGACGGTGCCAGGCGGATTCATGGAACTCGGTGAATCTCCGGAAGACGGGGCAAAGCGAGAGGTCTACGAAGAAGCCGGAGCGACGGTTGAAATCCGTTCATTGCTGGGTGTTTACGCTGTGCCACGGATCGGGCAGGTTCATCTGATTTATCTTGCCGACCTGGTCGGAGGTGAATTCCACGCCGGTGATGAAAGTCTGGATGTGCAGTTGTTTCCGGCAACGCGGGAAGCAATTCCCTGGGACGAAATGGCGTTTCCGGTGAATCACTGGACTTTACGCGATTTTTTGTCGCTCAACGGTAAAGACGTTATGCAACCATTTACAGCAACGGCAGAAGATCTGCTGCAAAGAATGTCGAAGGTTGATTACCATCCGCAATTTCCGCCGCCCGATGCGGTGAACGACATAAATTGATTGCGACAGGGAGTTTGCAAAAAGATGATACAACCGATTTCCTGCGGATTTCTGATCGTGCGCGGTAACCCGATTGAATCCTTCCTGCTGATGAAGCATTCCCGGCGCTGGGACCTGCCGAAGGGACACGTGGACGAAGGCGAAACAGAATTGCAGTGCGCGCTGCGCGAACTCCGTGAGGAAACCGGAATTGTCGCTGAAGATATCGAAATTGACCCGACGTTCAGTTACGAAAACCGTTACATGGTCAATCAGAAACGCTACGGTGGAAAAGGCTTCGTTGAAAAAAAACTGCTCGTTTATCTGGCGCGGCTGAAGAATCCGGTAAGGATTACAGTTACCGAACATGACGGCTATCGCTGGTTCAGCTGGAACCCCCCGCATCGTATTCAGGATTTGACCATCGATTCGCTGCTGGAGACACTAGAACGGCATCTTCAACAGCAGACTTAACCGGGAGAAGCATGTGTCTAAATTCCAGCGGATCGCCATGATTCTCCTGTCAGCACTGCTGCTGAAATTTACAGTCGCGACTGACGTGGGCGGCCAACTGAAGATCATCGCGACGCAACAGAAGAAACCGCTGCCAGGCACGGTTCGATTTAAAAATGGCCTGCAACTGTCGGGCATGTGTTCCAAAGAAAGTCTGCTCAATCCCGACGCTCCCGGGACTCCACTTGAATTACGGATGGTGGATCAGCGGGCACGGCAGATTTTTTCATCGAACCGCCAGGCGGATGTTCCAGTAGTCGATCAGACTCAATGGCCCGTTCTGACATTCACTATTCCGCAAAAACCCGTGTCCCACGACGCATTGCCGCAGGGCTTTCCTCAAATGGGTCCGTTTGACGCAAACGGCATCGCAGACGGCATCATTCGATTGCCGGACGGCGAAGAAGAAAAGATCAGCGTCGGGATTGTTTCTGTGAACGAACTCTATGCAGAGGTCCGTTCGCTGACCCATCGCTGGACCTACGCGATTTCGTTCGATGCGATTCCCAGTGACAAGCTCGTCAGCATTTTGCAACTAGTGCCGGAATTCAAAACCAATGCATACCGCAGGCTGGAATTGATCCGGATGCTGATCAAGGGAAAACGCATCGTGGAAGCCGGGGAGGTACTGCAGTCGATGAAGCGGGACTTTCCGCAACTCAAGGCGGAACTAGCAGAAAATCAGCAGTCAATTCGCGAAGAGCTGGCGCGGCAGATTGCGACAAGTATTGAGAAACGCAGCGTGGTCGGACAACATCGAACCGCTGCCGAGTACGCGCGGCGGTACCCTCAGCAAAATCTGACGCCGGAAACTTTGGTGCGTGTCAGCCAACTGACAAAGTATTATGACGACATTGATCGCCGCATTGCATCAATTCGACTGGCACTGCCGGAACTGGCCGGATCACTTGATGACGCAGTGCTGCGAACGCAGGCGCAACAGGCAGCTCGAAACGTCGTCGATCATCTCGATGCTGACACAATCGATCGCTGCGCAGCGTATGAACTCATCGCGAATGCGGCGGATTTTCCGGCAGCGAACAAACTGGCAATGGCGATGTCCGGCTGGTTAATGGGAGCGGAATTCTCGATTCAGAGTCTGCCGGAAGCTCTGTCGCTGTTTGAAGGACGGCTTCTGGTGATTGACTTTCTGACGACGGACAAAGACGAGGTCGATGAACGTCGCAGTCTTGTCGATCGTTTGATCAAGCTGGAAGGCATGAGTGCCAATCGAGTTGCCGCGATTGTGCGAAACGTGTCGTCTCCACTGCCAATCACAGTGGCGGTCGATACGGAAGGTGCGATTGGTCGATTTCTCATTCCGGCGACAGAGGATTCAGCCGGTGCCATCGGGTTTGTGCCACCGGAGTACCATGAGTCTCGGCAATACCCGTTGGTAATCGCGTTTCCAGGGGAGTTTGCGACGCAGGAAAATTATCTGGCCTGGTGGCAGTCTCAGGCGGAACAATCCGGCACAATCATAGTGGTGCCGCAACTCTCAAAGGATGGAGCGATCGATTATGGAGCATCCGCCGCAGAACATACCCGGTTCCTGAACTTTCTCCGCAAATTGAAACTCGGACTGCGAATTGACGATGATCGCGTTTTTGTGGCAGGCCACGGCATCGGTGGAGACATCGCGATGGATATGGTGACATCGCATCCTGATCTGTTTGCCGGAGTGATCTCTATCTGTGGACTTGGCCGGAAACATTTGCAATGGACAGTCTGGAATGCCGTTAACGTTCCGTGGTATGTTGTCGTGGGTGATGGTCAGGGCGGCTGGTTTGAACGTGCCGGAATCATTTTAACGAAACTGATGAAGCGTTCTGATGACAGTGGTCAGTTCTGCGACGCTATGATTGTGAAGTATCTGAATCGAGGCCCGGAAAGATACTTTGAAGAAGCTGACGATGTATTTGCCTGGATGGCAGTTCATCGACGCGATCGATTTCCGGAAAAGATCTACGCCGACATCCTGCGCAGCACGGACTTGAGTTGGTCCTGGGTGCAGCTGGAATCTGTGCCTGCTCAGTTCACAAAACTAGACGCACCGAGTCAGCCAGGCGACGATGGATTTCACCCCGCCAGGTTGAAAGCGCGTCGCACGAGTAAGTACTTTGCCGTGGAAGCCGCACCTGGAAAAGCGTGTTCCGTTCTGCTGTCTCCCGAAATGCCGGGCTTTGACATCCAGCAGCCGTACCTCATCAGCAAGGGCAGCAAACGTGTTACGGTCAATTACGACCCCGACATCCGCGTCCTGCTGGAACAGGTCCGCCTCACCGGCGACCGCAGCCGCTTGTGGTTCATGAAGATCGACCTGTCGGATTAAGACCCCGTCACGCAACCTCGGTGGCCAGATTGCGTCGCCACTGAAGCTTACGGTTTCTTTTGTTTCCCACCGGAACCTCGCTTGTTGCCGAAGGCACTCGGATCGAACGCGGGATATGGTGTAATCCGGCGAGCGGTTGGGCGTCAGCCCTCCGTGGGTTAGAGGACAAACACGGAGGGCTGACG
>JAYSPO010000705.1:0-1188 GCA_043722015.1 Candidatus Kuenenia sp.
CAGGTAACGTTCCAAAATCGACGTAGCAGCTTCGCGTTATTGTATTCATGTCATTCTTTGTACCAGCGTACGAACATGACAACACGATGTCGCC
This sequence comes from Candidatus Kuenenia sp., assembly GCA_043722015.1. Lineage (GTDB taxonomy): Bacteria > Planctomycetota > Planctomycetia > Planctomycetales > Planctomycetaceae > SXXK01. Next base: position 95 of record JAYSPO010000705.1, read on the forward strand.
CGACATTTGATCAGGGCAAAGAGCGGCGCAAGTCGGTGCTACACGTTCAAAAGCTGGGAACCCTAAAACTTGTCCCTGTGGACTGAGGCTATTGGGTGAATCCGTCCAGATTCGCAGACAGCCGCCATCCTGTTCGAATCCGTAAACCCGAGTTTCATAAGTTGTGTCGGCTCGGAAATAGGTAATTCTCTCACAAGCATTCCCGCAGGACGGTACTTCTTCCTGAGCGCCGAGTTGCACGGCACAGACGCCGCACACAAACATCATCATCCAAAACGCACACTGGTTCATTCTACGCGAGATCATCCTCAGTCTCCTTGGCAAAATCAGACAAACGGCTTATTGGCTCGCATTTTCCATAACACTGCTGCTGCGAGCACGACCGCAAACAGTGCTGACAAGTAATAGCCGAAGTGCCAACCGTGTTTCGGCATGGCAGCGTCGGCTTTAATCATTGATGTCTGTTGTCCTGGACTTTTGACAGGAAACACTTCGGCTAAGTCGTAGACATTAACACCATCCGGAAATTCGACTTTGAAGAGGGCATCGTCGAGGGGTTCTCCTATCCGCAAGTCCTGGATTTGACAGATTTTGATTTCGAACATTTGCCCGGTAGCTGCGTTGAAGTGCGAGGTCCAGCTCTTTGGACGACAGTCCAGGGCGGTGGCATTCTCATCCACGGTCACGCTGCATTCGTCGTAGTTCTGGAGTGGTGCATGTTCGGCAGGCCATTTTCCGTGCCGTGATCCAACAGGCAGATATCCGAGCGAACTGTCAAGGAACAACAGGGTGATAGTCCGCCCAGGCACACCGGCAACTATCGTTACGTATTTGCTGTCCGGGTGGACAAACTGGCTGTCATGGCAGACTCTCCAGGAATTGAATTGAAAGAGAGACAAATTCGGATCTGCACCCCGATACCAGAGCAGCAACACATACTTACGACCCATGCCAACAAATTCTAATTCCGGCCGATTGATTGTGGCACTTGGTTTCACCACTTCTAAGTCAGAATCCAACACCATGCGCCAGCCGTCATCGGGATTGAATGATTCGATGTGGGTTCCAGTCTGCCAGGACGATGATCCACGTGG
>JAYSPO010000706.1:0-1208 GCA_043722015.1 Candidatus Kuenenia sp.
GACATCACTCCGAAACTCAAGCTGATCAACAACTGCAATTTCCTCTGGTTCGATCAGACGAATGTTCTGCAGCAGTACGTTTTCCAGGAACGAGTCCGCAAACGGATCGGCACCGACTTGAGCTCCGGCGTCGAATACCGGCCGTACCTCAACAACAACGTCATCATCGTCGGTGGCGTCTCCGGCCTCATCGCCGGCCAAGGCTTCGATGATCTCTACAGCCGCGCACCGAACGACCGACCCGGCGGTTTCTTCGCCAGCTTTTTGCAGGTGGTTTTGACCTATTGAATCAGGCCGAGTGAATCAGGCCGAGTGAATTGGATGGAACAATTGGAATGGAGTGAATCAATCAGAGTGAATCAGAAAACTGGTTTTCGTTGCAGCCCATCCCAAAGGGATGACAGACAGTAGCCGGAGGTCGAAGCGCAGCGCAGACCTCCGGATGAGAGCAACAAATCGCATCCTGGAGGGACGCCAGAACGACAAGACATCGCAAGAGCCGACTCATGAGTTCCACCTTTTCAAGCCTACAAATGCACTTGGTCTTCAGCACCAAAGAACGCCGGCCATTCATCGCCACGAGTTGGAGGCCCACTCTTCACGAGTATCTCGGCGGAACCGTGCGCGGACTGGGTGTGGTCCCAGAGTCAATCGGTGGCGTCGCCGATCACGTTCATCTGCTGGTGAGCGACAAGCCGACCTGTTGTGTCTCCGACTTCGTTCGAGAATTGAAGAAAGCCTCGTCGGTCTGGGCGGCGCAGCAACACGAGCCTCGCTTTGGTTGGCAAGAAGGGTATTCCGTTTTTAGCGTGAGCGTTTCTCAGTAGGATAAAGTGCGCAGCGACATCAACAATCAAGAGGCACATCATCGACAACGAGATTTTCGGGCTGAGTTAGAGGAACTGCTGCGTAAACATGAAATCGAATTCGATCCAAAATTTCTGGAGTAATCGTTCTGGCATCCCTCCGGGATGCGATCCAATAATTGATCCGGACCCGGAGGTCTGCGCTGCGACCTCCGGCTACTGTCTGGCATCCCTTCGGGATGCAATTTTGCACGACGAATTCCGCACGACGAATTCCGCGCGACTGAGCAATCACCAATGTTTGATTCACGAGACAAGGACGTCTCCGACATGCGACTCACATTGAAACATTCCTGGCTTCTGCTGATCGGCACGATGCTGATTGTCGGGACCAACTTGAAC
>JAYSPO010000707.1:0-1690 GCA_043722015.1 Candidatus Kuenenia sp.
AAATCTCCAATCACATGGATTTAAGGCGAGCGGGGGATATCAATCCCCTGATTCCTTGCGATTGCTGGAAAAATCCGGCCAGTTAATCCAGGCTCAGAATGGTATCCGGAGTTTTGAATTCGTAGGGTGTGACAAGCAGCTGGCAAGCTGCGATGGCACACCACATCTACGCTGAATCCTCGGTGTGCCCGCGCTCGCACTGCTCGCTTGTCGCACCCTACAGAAAACTCCGCATCTCTTGCTGAACGCGGTTAGCCACCGGTGACTGTGCGTTAAATAGCAGCAAAAACACCGGCGGCTAACGCCTTGCCGCTCACAGAAAACCCTTAAGTCCACACCATCGGACGCGAGGTCGGTGGGAAACAACGAACGAAATCGACTCTCGCAAATCTTTGGGTTGCGGGCAACGCCCGTGCCAAGCAATGCGTCTCTGAGACAGGAATTCCGAAACTCTTTGAACAGAGGACAAAAGGTCCGCGCCCCTCTAAGATGCTCGACTTCTGAATTCTGCCCGGTTCCGGATCGGGCGGCAATGTGATCTCACAAGGGTATTGACTGGCCTGGATGCCAGAGTTGCGGGCGATATGAAAACTGACGAACTGCGTGAAAAATATCTGGCTTTCTTCGAAACCAAAGGCTGCGTGCGTCGGCCGAGTGATGTGCTGATTCCCAAAGATGACGCGACGGTTCTGTTCACACCTGCCGGGATGAACCAGTTCAAGAATCAGTTCCTGGGTATCGGGCCGCTGGAATTCACCAAGGCAACCACCAGCCAGAAATGCCTGCGAACTGGTGACATCGGGAATGTCGGGATCACGGCGTATCACCACACGTTTTTCGAGATGCTGGGCAACTTTTCTTTTGGCGACTACTTCAAACGCGACGCCATTCACTGGGCTTGGGAGTTTCTGACCACGAAGCGGTGGCTGGGACTGGATCCTGATCGCCTTACCGTCACCGTATATCTGGACGACGATGAAGCGTTTGATATCTGGCACAAGGAAATTAAGCTTCCGGCAGACCGCATCAGTCGCCTCGACGAGTCCGAAAACTTCTGGCCGGCATCGGCGCCATCGCAGGGACCTGATGGTGTCTGCGGGCCATGTTCGGAAATCTATTATCTGGCAGTGGGCGCGACGAAACCGGTTGAGATCTGGAATCTCGTGTTCACGCAGTTCAATCGAGTCGGTGATCCACCGAATAATCTCCAGCCGCTGCCGATGAAAAACATCGACACGGGCATGGGGCTGGAACGATGTGCGTCGTGCCTGCAGGGTGTGCTGAGCAACTTTGAAATCGATATCCTCAAACCGATGTGCATTGCGGCGGGGGATTCGCTGGGATTGAAGTATTCGTACGACGCAGCCTGGGGGCGAGCCTGTCGCCGCATCGCCGATCACATGCGCGCCTGTACTTTTGCGATTCATGAAGGTGCGAATCCCGGCCCGGACAAGGCCGACTACATCGTGCGTCTGCTACTGCGTCGTGCCGCGATGGAAGGATATCTGCTTGGCAAAAAATCGCCGTTCCTGCATTCTCTGGTGCCTGCGATTGTGCACGGCATGAAGCACGCGTATCCCGAAATTGTGGAAACAGTACAGTCCGTTTCCAGTGTGATCAGGCTGGAGGAAGAACAGTTCCTCGACGTTGTTGATCGCGGCATGCCACGTTTCGAAAAACTCGCGCAGCG
>JAYSPO010000708.1:0-4254 GCA_043722015.1 Candidatus Kuenenia sp.
TGCATTGCGTCAGCGTTTTGGATCGCCAGCGGCGTGACATTCCGAATGAGAAGTATCTGCACCGTGTGAGTCAGGTGGCTTAAATCTCGGAGTCCTTGTTCAACTTTCACCGCTTCTGCTTATCCAGATTGGACGGGCCATTGCCGAGAATTTCCGCCGTCTTTCGAGTAGTTACCCGAAAAACTATCGGATTTCGAGGTGAATTTCAGTCGCGAACGCATACAGTACAGGTGTCACCCCTAACATGAACACTTGTTGGTTGTGGCGTCGGGCATTTGTGATGAGAAAAACGGCACAGTTGTCTCTCATTTGGAATGGAAACCCATCACTTGTGTAAGTTTTGTGTGAAGTTCGCGGTGAATTCGTGGCACTTCGCAAAGTTTTTACGACACTGTATTTCCGTTTACTCCTCTGGCATCCGGTTTGCATATCCTCTTTCTGAATTCTGCCGAATCCTGAAGCATCAATAACCAATGGGTTGGTCTCTGGTCCAGGCTTCGGGCTGAATTGAATGTTCTTTCCAATCGTGTGAGGAATAGAAACGTTGCGGCGCAGGGACGAGAGACTTATCGAATTCGGTGCAGGGGATAAAATTGATCATGATCAAAGCCATAGAAGATTTCACTTCAGAAGATTATCAAAGCAGCGTCCAGTCAAACGGATCCACTTCTGTGATACAGGGAAAAACTCGAATGCAAAGTCCTACGAAACGAATTGCGCTGACAAAACGCCAGCGTGAAATTTATGAGTTTCTGCGGGACAAGATCATCAATCGTGGTTACGGCCCGACCGTGCGGGAAATCGGGCTACATTTCAATATCCGTTCACCCAATGGCGTCATGTGTCACCTGAAAGCTCTGGAACGCAAGGGCCTGATCAGTCGTGAGCAGAATATGTCGCGGGCGATTCAGCTTTCGGATGCTCCGCAGAATCGCCTGTCGGTCACATTGATCGGTACTGCGGCGACTGGCGGGCCAATCCAGCCGACGGTCGCGGCGGACGAGTCCGTTTCTTTCGGCACGGTCTTTGAAGGCCCTGAGATTGCGTGCATGCGAGTTGAGGGAAACGGTTTTCTTCCGCTCAATATCGCCAGCGGTGATTTCATCATCGTGAATCGCGAATCGCCGCCACAACCCGGCTGCCTGGTCGCGGCCATGGACGATCGATATGCCGTCATTCTCTGTACCGTGCAGGAAGGAACAAATCATCTCATACCGGCCATTTCCGGGACGCCTTCCTTATCGCCTCGTCAACTGCTGGGCGTGATCACGGGGATCATACGAAAGTTCCGAGTTCCCGTGGCAGCAGCAGCAGCAGCAGCAGCAGCAGAAACACCGTGAAGATCTGACGAACAACGAACCGTCGGGAAGCGATCAATTGTTGGTCCGTGGATGACCGGTCAGCCACAAATGTCCGTCTACTTCGTGCCCTGAAATGGGTTCAGCAGGTCGCGAAACATCGAACTTTTCCTTGATCGCGCCTGCGCGATCCTGTGTTCGTAGACTTCGATCCTGGAATCGTCGGGCTCGATTGACTTCATCATTTGCAGTGAGGCTTCTGCGCTTTCAATCTGCTTGTGTGCGAGCGCTAAGTCAAGACTGACGGAAAAGTATCCCATTGCCTCAGAAACATGCATGCTGTCAAGTTCATGCAGCGGCTGCAGGAGGTCTTTCGCACGTTCCAGGTTGCCTGCACGAATTTCTATCTGCGCCAGTGACGTTCTTCCGAAGAAATAGTCCGGAAATCGTTCGTGAATTTCACGCACCATATTCTCAGCCTGATGCCACGAGTTGCTATCACGACCTGCCAGTATTGCTCCAGCCAGATTGTGCATCGCTGACGGACTATTCGGGTCGAGCTCCACGCATTTGCGGAAGACAGGCACTGCAGATTCAAAATCATCACGCTGCATCGCGATGTAACCTTTGTTCATTAAATCTACGAACGCAGCGTTGTTGTTGACCTGGGTGTTTCGGTGGATCGTTGCAGAAAACAGTGCAATATCGTGCCATGTGCCTTTGACCCACATTCGGTGCGGGCCACGACCGATGTGTTTTTTCTCATGGAGCGTGCCGAGCACTTTGTATCTGAGTTGATCCGGACCGCGCTGGCCGAATGCAAACGTCTGCAACGCATCCAGCATGTCGGGTGACCCGTCCTGGCTGGCCACAAGTACGGCAAATTCCCGCCCGGCGTTGTCGCCGCGATCCAGCAACGCCGAAATCATCGCTCGAATGTATGGAAATTTCTCTAACGCTTGTGCGAGCGTTTGTCCGTTTTTACGGTCGATCGCCTGAAGCAGTTGTTCCACCACGTTTCGAGGGATCCATTTAGACAGCGGGTCGATCCATGGTGCATGGCAGTCTGCCTTATCCAATTCCGCAAGATTTTCCCGCGCAGGATGGTACAGCGGATCGTGGCTCAATGCGGTTTTCCAACAACTGCGAGCTTCTTTGTCGCAACCCATTCGCATCAAGGCAACGGCCTTGCAGTGATTCAAGGCAGCGATGCAGCGCGGGTCCTTGCCAGGAATCGTTTCCGCGTGCTCGACCACCTTAAGAACGTCAGCATCTCGTCCCAGCAGGCTCAGAAACTCAGATTGTATAGCAACCGCATCCTGTTGAGTCGCGGGATCCGGGATAATGCAGTCGGCGATCTGAGCAGCTTCATTGACGCTGCCTGTCAGAAACAACAGCCGTCCCAGGTTGGCTTCCGCGAATTGATTGAACGGAAACAGTTGACAGGTCTCCCGGCATACGCGAACTGCTTCATCAATTTCGCCAATCTGAAACAACGCCAATACCAGATTGTTTCTTGCGGACACCAGTTCTGGCTTAACTTTCAGTAACTCACGAGCTTTTGCGACCGCGTCGTCGAATTCACCACACGAAATTTCGAACAGAATCTCGTCGTGCAGCACCAGCAGTTCGAATTCAGAATCCGCCATGTCGAATTCTTTCAGAGTCTGCTGAACGGCAGTTTCCGCAATCTCGATCGCAGCCTGGGCTCTCGATGCATGCTTGTGTTCGGGCCAACGCTCCAGAAAATGACGATACGCATTGAGCGCCATTGGAACTCGCATGGAGAGCAGGTATCCTTGAGCCATCATAATCCATGCCTCCGGGTTACGCGGCTGCACACGGACGAGCCGCTCCGCTGACCGTGCCATGTTCACGTGATCCCGCATCGACTGGTAAAGGTAGATCAGTGAGTCCAGAATCTCCGGGCGATTATGCTTTCGGCGATCCTCGCCCTGCAGGATTTGTTCGGCTTCTTCATAGTGCCGCTCCCGGATGAGATAGTTTGCCTTGTCGATCAGTTCTTCGAGTCTCAGCGAAGGCTGAAACGACTCGGAATTCCTGGCCGAAGCAGCCTTGTTTTTTTGCTGGCGTTTAAGTTCCTTCTGGTGCCTCTTCTGAGCTTTATCACGCTTGGACATGGCGGATTCCTTTCCAATTCAGCAAAAGATGAAGTTTGGCGATTTCGAAGAATCGCATCGAGGAAGTATATTCCTCCGAGAATCCTGCGGCAACTGCCTGCGTCGCCACTTTTTTACCCGGAAGCAGACATGCCGGCATTTCTGTTATGCATGGCATCTGTCTAAAACGACCTGCTCACGAGTTTCTTCCCGTCGAAAGGTGTGCTGAATTCCTATGGACACGAATCCATTTGCTGTGCTTTCCCTGATTGTGGCTCCTGCCATCCTGACCAATGCTTCTTCCGTGCTGATCATGAGTACCAGTAATCGCCTCGCGCGCGGGGTGGATCGCGCCAGGGAATTGTCGAAGCAGTTGGAAGGGACGACGGATCTGAGTTGCCCCGACGCACAACGACGGCTGAAGGAACTGACGGCGGCAGAAGATCGAACGTTGCTGCTGCTGAGATCACTCCGCAGTTTTTATGTGGCGCTGGGAGCCTTTGCGTTCGCGGCATTTGTGTCTCTGCTGGGTGCTGTTACCGCGTCGATCAAGCTGCCTGCGATCGTGCTGCCGCTGGAACTCGCCGGTGTCGCGGCTGGCCTGGTCGCAGTTGCCGCACTGGTGTATGGTTCGATGCTGTTATTTCGCGAGACGCGCATCGCCGTGCAGGTCATCAGCGAGCGAGCTGCCACAGTGCGCGAGCGTTTTGGAACCTCACAGAATTTCAGGAATCTGTAAGCGGTTTGGCGCTTGAGGCCTCGTCCAGAAACGGTATCGTGATTGCGGAGCACGACAACGTACTTCGGCTGGCGAAAGTGCAATTGATTCCCGTCGG
>JAYSPO010000709.1:0-15932 GCA_043722015.1 Candidatus Kuenenia sp.
CACCTCCGTCACTGGCCGTCGCGACCCAGGGTAATGGCATCGCCATCTGCATGTCTTCTTCATTCATGCCAAAGTTGATCACCGATGCTCCGCCGTGGCTTTCGATTTCGAGCACCAAATCGGCGACTTCCTTCTTTTCCGCCGCCGCAACTTCGTCAAGCGATCTGCCAATCCATCGTCGATTGTGACTGCAGGAAACCAGCTGTATGCGAGACGCTGAATCAAGCGTCTTTGCGACGTCTGCTCGAATTCGCGTTGCTGTTTCCGCGTCCTTCAGCCGTTCTTCGAGTGCAGTTCGACCGCCTTCACGCGACCACGACGGCAGCAGAGTCGCCTCCAGAGAAGTGCTCGATGCCGTGTACGGATACTGATCCGCAGTGACTTTCATTCCCTGCGCACGAGCCTGTTCGATCTGCTCAACGGCCAGTCTCAGAGTTCCCCAGTAGAGCTTCCCGCTGGCTTTGAAGTGTGAAACATGTACAGGCAGACCGGCCTCTTTACCGATGCGGATCGCTTCCTGAACACTGGGGACAAGCTCGGCCCCTTCGCCGCGAATATGACTTACGTAAATGCCATGGTGCCTCGAGACGATCCTGGCGATTTCAATCAGTTCTTCGGTGTCGGTCAGCGTTCCGGGAATGTAGATCAATCCGGTGGACATTCCGAACACGCCGTCCAGCATCGCTTTGTCAGCCAGGGCTCGCATCTGTTCCAGCTGTGCCACCGATGGCTTTCCTGCGCCCTTACCCATGACCTCGCTGCGAAGGCTTCCCTGGGGCAGCAAGTGAGCGATATGCGTCCCGGCACCGTTCTGGTCGATTGCGTCCAGATACTTTCCGGCATTCACCGGTCCCATCCCGCAGTTTCCTGTGACAACGGTCGTACATCCCTGCAGCAGATAGTTGATGTTCGCCCGAGTATCGCGTTCGAGGATGGGGTCGTCGCTGTGGTTGTGCAGATCAATGAAACCTGGTGAAATCACCATCCCAGTGCAGTCAATCCGAACATCCGCTTCCGGAATGTCTCCAGCCCCGACCATGACGATGCGTCCGTCGCGAATCGCCACATGCCCGACGGACGGTTCACTGCCATCCCCCGGATGAATCGTCCCGTTCAACAACACAATATCGACTCGCCCATCCGGCGGCTGTGCGGCTGCGAATTGATTGCCGCTGAGACCGTGAAGTCCAAAGAACGCACACAGCACAATCATGCGGACAAGATGCGACATATCGATGAACTCCCGGGAGGATGCGGTGTGGACAGGAACCAAGGCTTCAATCGCCACGCACAGCGGCATTCACCCTGCGTCCTGATGGCGGGTCAGTTTGTGATTTGGTATGCGTTGAAGCAATACAGGTGTTACTTCACGCGATTAAAGCCATTCAACGCAGCCACGCGATATGCCTCGGCCATCGTCGGATAGTTGAACGCGGTGTTGATAAAGTACAGCAGCGAATTCGCGGTGCCGGGTTGAGCCATAATGGCCTGACCGATGTGAATGATTTCCGTCGCATTGACGCCGAAGCAGTGGACGCCCAGGATCTCCAGCGTCTCACGGTGGAACAATAACTTCAGCATCCCGACCGGACGCCCCATGATCTGAGCCCGGGCGAGATTTTTGAACATCGAATGTCCGACTTCATATGGAACACATTCGTCAGTCAATTGGCTTTCCGTCTTGCCAACGCTGCTGATCTCGGGACTGGTGTAAATGCCTGTGGGAATATCCTCAATGCGGAACTGCTCTGAGCCTCCCTCTCCCAGATGCCGGGCTGCAAACCGACCCTGAATATACGCAGCGCTCGCCAAAGCTGGCACGCCAATCACATCGCCCACAGCGTAAATGTGCGGCTGCGAAGTCTGAAGATGCTGATTGACTTCAAGCTGCCCGCGATGGTTCGGTTTCACACCGACGTTTTCCAGTCCCAGGCCTTCGGTGTTACCGGTTCGACCGTTGGCCCACAAAAGGATGTCGCTCTTCAACTGCTTGCCCGACTTCAAATGCATCACCACATGGTCATCAAATGTCTCCAGCTTCTCAAACGTTTCACTGTTACGCATGCGCACGCCTGTGTCTCGCATGTGATAGGCCAACGCATCACAGATTTCGTCGTCGAGGAATTCGAGCATCTTGGCGCGTGTATTCACCAGATTGAGTTTGACCTGCAGGTTTCGAAACATTGACGCATATTCGCAGCCGATTACACCGGCTCCGTAGATGGTCATCGTCTTGGGTGTTTCCGGCAGATTCAGAATCGTATCACTGTCGAAAACGCATGGATGACTGAAATCAATTTCCGGTGGACGATAGGGCCGTGAACCCGTGGCGATGACAAAATGCTTCGCATGCGCGATCGTGGTGCTGCCATCCTGATGTTGCACATGGACACGATTTGCGTCGAGAAAACCGGCGTCACCGCGAAGAACTTCGACATCGTTGCGATCATAAAAGCTGCGCCGCATCCCGACCTGCTGATCAATCACCGATTGAGCACTGCGACGCAGGTCACGAAAGCTGACTTCCAGATTGACGCCCAATTGGCGAAACACAGGGGCCGAGTTAACGTCCATGAGTCGATAAATGGCCGCGCGGAGTGACTTGCTGGGAATCGTTCCGAGATGCGTACACGCGCCGCCGATTTGCGGCATACGTTCGATTACACCGACCCGCTTACCCTGCTTGGTCGCTTCCATAGAAGCGCCTTCACCGCCAGGGCCAGCGCCGATCACAATGACATCAAATGTTTTTTCAACAGGCGCGTGCATGGTTGAGTCGTCAGTTCGCAGGAGTCAGGGATTCCGGCAGGATATCAGATTTCAAATTTGCGATTTCAGATCGAATCATTCTTTCTTTAGCCCGCTGTGCCGGAGCAGCGCGTTCGGGTCGGGTTCACGGCCTCGGAAATCGCGAAATATGTCCATGGGGTGGCGACTGCCGCCCTGAGCCAGAATTGTATCACGGAACCGGCGACCTGTCTTTGCGACAATGGCTTCATCATCCAGGCCCGCATCTTCAAACGCACCGAACGCATCGGCGCTTAAGACTTCCGCCCACTTGTAGCTGTAATATCCGGCGGAGTATCCCCCCGCGAAGATATGCTGGAACGAACACAGAAAGCGGCTTTCCGGCATTGGCGGCAGCAGGCTGGTGATCGACAATACGCGGCGCTCAATGTCAAACGGGGACTCTGATCCGTGCGGATCATATCCATAGTGCAGCGCCATGTCGGTCATGCCAAGCTGCAATTGTCGCAGCATGATTGTCGCCGCGCGATACGTCTTCGACTGTCGCAGTTTCTGAAACAAGTCCTCAGGTAACGGTTCGCCGGTTTCGTAGTGAATGGCCATCTGCATCAGCGTCGGTCGATGCAGACACCAGTTCTCCATGAACTGGCTCGGCAGTTCGACGGCATCCCATTCCACGCCGCTGATTCCCGCCGCATCACGGAAATCCACAGTCGTCAGCATGTGCTGCAGGCCATGCCCGAATTCGTGAAACAGCGTTTCGACTTCCCGAAATGTCATCAGCGACGGAACATCATCCGTCGGCGGCGTGCTGTTGCAAACCAGATGAGCGACAGGCAACCGCGTTCCGTATGGAGTCACCGAACGTGAAATGCAGTCCGCCATCCACGCCCCACCGCGTTTGTCTTTGGGACGGGAATACGGGTCCAGATAGAATCCCGCAATCTGTCGCTGCGATTCGTCAAAGACCTCATAGTAACGCACGTCGGGATGCCAGATCGGAGCTTTGCCATCAGCGGATTTTACCGTAATCCCGAACAGTCGATGGCACAATTCAAAGAGGCCGTTGAGTACGCGGTCCAGTGAAAAATAAGGTCGCAACTGTTCATCGGTAAACGCAAATCGCTGTTCACGCAGACGTTCAGCCCAGAATGCGATATCCCAGTGCGACAATGGACCTTCGTGGCCATTCTGCTGAGCCAGCTCAGTAATCTCTTCCAGTTCCAGCCTGGCGACGTCGTGCGACGCTTCCAGCAGCCGGTCAAACATCTGCTGTACCGCCGAAACATCCCCAGCCATCTTGCGCGACAGGCTCAGATCGGCGTAACACTCGAAACCCAGCAGCGTCGCCTGTTCCTTCTTCAGTTTCAGAATCTGACTGATCAGCGGCGTGTTATCCGTATCACCGGACCCGGCGCGCGTGATGTACGCGCGGTACAGGGTTTCACGCAGCGCACGATTGCGACAGTGTTCCATGAACGGGCCGAAGCACGGATGATCCAGCGTGATGCGCCACGGACCGGATTCCGCAGTCGCGGCTGGTTTGTCTTTATTGTCTTCGGCGCGAGACGACGCGGCTGCCGTCATGCGTCGGAGACTGGCCGGAAGTCCCTCCGCATCGGACGCAACTGTGAGATCCAGATGAAACGCTCGAGTCGCATCCAGGAGATTATTTGAGTAGTCCGTGCTCAGTTGAGTCAATTCCTGTTCAATCGCATTGAACCGTTCACGATCCGTTCCCTGGAGACTGATGCCTGACAGCTCGGCACTTTGGATCATGCGTGTAATGATTCGCTGCTGAGCTCCGCTGAAGCCCGACCATTGCACTGATTCTCTCAGGGCCACCAACTTCCTGTAGATCGCTTCGCTTTGACGCAGTTGCAGACCGAATTCGACAATCTTCGGCATCGCGGCATCGTGGGCTTCCCGGAGCGGATCGGAGTTCGCCACACTCAACAGATGCCCGACCGGCGACCAGCCGTATTCAAACAGCCGATCCACTTCTTCCATCGGATCCATCAGAGCTGACCAGGAAGTCTCCATCGACTGCTCAACCTGAGCCAGAACATCCCGGCAGCGAGCGAGCAAAATTTCGACAGCGGATTCAATGTGTTCAGGAAGAATGCGATCGTAAGCAGGCAGGGCGTCTTTGATCAGCAGCGGATTAGCATCAGAGTTCATGAAAAGCTTTGTTCAACAGGGGAATTGGCACAGGGTAACACGAGTGGTCTGTCAGTCATGGATTGAAGGGTTGTGTGCCACTGGCTCTGCCAGTGTTTTATGCCGACGGAGAACACTGGCAGAGCCAGTGGCACACATCAAAGCACGGTTGACAATGCGCCAGGAAGTAGCTGAATTCGCAAGAATTCAGACGTCAGCATATTCAGTGCGATCCGAATTCTCACGAATTAGGCTACAAAAATGTCGTGATGTATCCGCCACTACCAGCCCAGCACATGTGCGAAGATCAAAGGCGCGACGATCGTGGCGTCGGATTCGACGATAAACTTTGGCGTGTCGATCCCCAGTTTGCCCCACGTGATTTTTTCGTTCGGGACGGCCCCGGAGTAACTGCCGTAGCTGGTGGTGGAATCGCTGATCTGGCAGAAATAACCCCACAGCGGAATACTGCGGCGATCAAGATCCTGATGCAGCATCGGAACGACACAGATCGGAAAGTCGCCGGCGATGCCTCCGCCGATCTGGAACATTCCGAGCGAATTCTTCTGCGTGGTGGCCGTGTAGAATTCGGCCAGCCATGTCATGTATTCAATCCCCGTTCTGACAGTGTGCACATTCTTCACTTCGCCACGAATCACGGCGGCGGCATACATGTTGCCGAGCGTTGAATCTTCCCATCCTGGCACAATGATCGGTAGGTTCTTTTCCGCCGCTGCCAGCATCCATGAATCCTTTGGATCAATCTGGTAGTGCTCTTTGTACTTGCCACTCAGCAGTACCTGATAGAAAAACTCATGCGGGAAAAATCGCTTGCCCCCACCGTCAGCGGCCGTCCAGACTTCAAGCATCGCGGTTTCCATTCGTCGCATGGCTTCGCCTTCGGGAATGCAGGTATCGGTCACGCGATTCATGTGACGTTCCAGCAGCCCTTGTTCATCTTGTGGTGACAACTGACGATAATGCGGAACACGCTCGTAGAAATCATGCGCGACCAGGTTGAATACGTCTTCTTCGAGATTGGCACCGGTGCAGGAAATCAGATGAATCTTGTCCTGGCGAATCATTTCGGCCAGCGACAGTCCCAGCTCAGCAGTGCTCATCGCACCGGCCAGGCAGACCATCATCTTGCCGCCCTGTTCGAGATGCGTTTCATAGCCTTTGGCGGCATCGATCAACGCGGCGGCATTGAAATGCCGGTAGTGATGATTGATAAACTGAGTTACAGGGCCGGTTTTTTGGGATGGCTGTGCCATGATGCTGGTCCAGTCGAGATTGTTGGGTAATCTCGCTACTATAATGCGAGGGGGCGGAATTGATGTATTTCTTTGGCGAGCGGGGGATGTCAATCCCCTGATTGACCGCGTGGACTCTGCAAAAATCAGGGGACTCACGTCCCCCGCTCGCCGAACGCAGCCTCAGTCCAACCAGCGTGAAGTATATACTGGACTCAGCTATCGATGCCATCGGTCGTGGCCTTCAATCGTGCGGAAACAAAACCAGTCTCTCAGATGCGATTCTTGCCGCGTCCAACTCTAGAAGAACAACTCGCTGAAATGACCGAATCGACTACGAAAAGGGATGACACGCCGGATTCGGAAGGACTTTTCCTGAAGGCCGACGCTGAACCGCTCACTGGTGCCGATACCTCTCTGACGGTGCCTCAAGCGGGCGTGTTGCTGGGAATCGACTACGGTACCAGGCGAGTCGGCGTGGCGGTTTCCGATCGCGATCAAAGATTCTCCAGTCCGCTGCACAACCATGATCGTCATGGCGTCCAGGTCGATGAGCGGTTCTTTCGCAAAGTTGTCGAAGAATACCGTCCAGTGGGTCTGGTGGTCGGCCTGCCGATTCATTTGAGCGGCGATGAAAGCGAAAAGTCCCGCGAAGCTCGCAAGTTTGCGGAGTGGCTGTGCACCGTCACCGGATTGCCTTATACATTTCAGGATGAACGCTTCACGTCGTTTCAGGCGGAGAAACTTCTGCTGGCGGCGGAACTGTCCAAAAAGAAACGCAAAGAGCGGATGGACAAACTGTCCGCTCAAATTCTGCTGCAGACGTTTCTTGACGCACGCATCGCAGCAAAGCAACCCAATGTAGCCATCACGCTCCGCCGTGATGAGCATTTGTCAATCGACATTCATTAACCGAAAAAAAAGGTTGCGTGTTCAGACGAGTCGCAAAGGGCTGAAGTTCAATCGTCGCGGGGGTTTTCATTTACGTGGCCCTGTTCCAGGCTCGTCACGACGGAGCGTGACGGCTACTTTGCGAATTTCCCTTCACCGAGACCGAACCCCGGTGAGGCGAAAGCGTATACACGAGAACAACCGCTTCAAACCGCCGCCGGAAAATCCTCGAGGCACAACAAGAATCGAACTGTTCGTAGTATGATCGCACTTGGAACTTTTCCTACCAGCGACCAGCGTGAAATTGTTCCCGTCGTCTGCAAGAATCCACATGACCTGATGCGTCGTTCCTGAAAAAAGTCCCGGAGTCCCGCCATGAACTGTCTCAAGCGTCTTTTGATTCTGCTGTGCGCCACAATACATGTACTGGCCGTGCAGGCAATCGCGGATGAACATCCGGATCGAGTTGTCCAGCCAGGAGTGCCTCAGGGAAAGATCACCTCCGGGCAGTTCACTAACAGCCAGATCTTTCCCGACACGCGCCGCGACTACAGTGTCTATGTGCCGGTTCAGTACAAGCCAGAGGAACCAGCCAATCTGATGGTGTTCATGGACGGCTCTGGCTATGCAAAGGCCGACGGTGCCTTCCGCGTCCCCATCGTGTTCGACAACCTGATTCACCAGAAGGCGATGCCCGTCACGATCGCTGTCTTTGTGAATCCGGGCAACATCGCCGCGACAAAGCCGGGAGCGAGTGACCGTAGCAATCGATCGTTCGAATATGATTCCATGGGCGATCTGCACACGAAGTTTCTGATCGACGAGTTTCTCCCGGTCGCATTAAAGGGCCTGAATGTTTCCGCCGATCCCGCCCGGCGCGGCGTGTGCGGGATTTCGTCGAGCGGCATTTGTGCGTTTACGGCTGCGTGGGAACGACCGGACCATTTCGGCAAAGTGCTCAGTCACATCGGCAGCTTCACCAATATTCGAGGCGGCTGGGCGTATCCGGGACTCGTTCGTAAGACCAAAGACAAGCCGAAAGCGATCAAGGTGTACATGCAGGAAGGCAAAGAGGATCTCAACAACCTGCACGGTAACTGGCCGCTCGGCAATCAGGATCTGGCGGTCGCTTTGCAGTTCGCGGGCTACAAGTACAAGCTGGTGATGACCGACGGTGGCCACAGCGGCAAGTGGGGCGGTGAGGCTCTGCCAGATGCACTTCGCTGGCTGTGGGACGACAACGCCGAATCCACCAACATCCCGATCGTCACGACCAAACCCGAGTGGCAACCGCACGCCGACGCTGTGCCTCGCGATGACGTTCCGAAAGGCACCATCGAAAAGATGGAACCATGGGAGTCCGCGATCTTTGCTGGCACAACTCGCGACTGGTCGATCTATGTTCCGGCTCAGTATAAAGCCGACCAGCCCGCGGCTCTGATGGTGTTTCAGGACGGAGAAGGCATGGCCAATGTCAGCGGCCGCTGGCGAGTGCCCATCGTGTTCGACAACCTGATCGCTCGCGGCGAAATGCCACCGACGATCGCCGTCTTCATCAATCCGGGCCATGAGAAATCGAAGCCGCGAGAAAACGGCAAGCATTCCAATCGAAGTCTGGAATACGACAGCCTCGGTGACCGTTACGTGCGATTTCTGCTGGAAGAGATCATTCCGGAAGTTCGCAAGCGGTACACGATCTCCGACGATCCCGAAATGCACGCCATTGGTGGTTCCAGCTCCGGAGCCATCTGTGCGTTCACGGCGGCCTGGGAGAGGACCGACTATTTCCGCCGCGTGTATTCCAGCGTTGGCAGCTTCACAAATCTGCGGGGCGGCGACGTCTATCCATCGCTGGTCCGCAAAACGGAACCGAAGCCAATTCGTGTCTACATGGCCGACACCAGCGGCGATATCGACAACGCTTTCGGAAGCTGGCCATGGGCCAATCAGCAGATGGCGTCGGCTCTGAAATACATGGGCTACGACACTCGCTTCGACTGGGCCGAAGGCTACGCTCACAACGCCGACTTTGGTGGTTCCAGATTCCCTGATGCTATGAAGTGGCTGTGGCGAAAGGAACCGCACACATCGGTGCTCGACACCAGCGGCGATCTCGGCGGCGACCTGACGCTGCTGAACCTGCTGATCCCGGGCCAGTCATGGGAAGTCGCCGCAGACAACCTTGGCTTCGCCGATGCGTTGTGTACGGACAAAGACGGTAACGTCTACTTCTGCGACATGAAAGCCCCTGGTGTCTATCGCATCAGTGCCGCTGATGGAACTCGTACGGAGATCGCCAAAGAATCCGTCAGTGGTCTTGAGTTTGGTCCGGATGGATTGCTGTACGCCTGCCAGGGCTCAAAGAGCCGCGTGATCTCCATTAACATCACCAACGGCGAAGTGAAGACCGTGGCTGAAGGAGTCAAACCCAACGACCTCGCCGTGACGAACGATGGCTTCGTGCTGATCACCGACACTGGTGCGTCTCAGGTGACTGCGATCAATTCAAAAACCGGCGAAGTGAAGCCGGTTGATACCGGCATCACCAAACCCAACGGCATCGCGCTGTCGAACGACGGCGGAACTCTGGCCTTCTCCGACTACGGCGGGACTCACACCTGGACCTTCCGAGTCAGCGCCGAGGGAATCCTCGATGCCAAAATGCCGACGATGCCCATGCGTCTCCCGATTGATCAGAAGGGCGAATTCAAATTCAACGAAGCCCCGCCGTACGTGTCCACGTCCCTCGGCGACGGCATGGCCGTCGATAAAGTCGGCCGCTACTACGTCACGAGCGCCCTCGGCGTCCAGATCTTCGACCCGACGGGACGACCGTGTGGAGTCCTGCCAAAAGTCGATAAAGACCAGCCGCTTACCACCTGCGTCCTCGCCGGAAGCGATCACAGCACACTCTACATCGCACATGGGGCGAAGATTTATCGAAGGAAACTGACGGTGGACAAACCCAGCCGATAAGCCGAAGATCCCGTGCCCCGTTTGGTTCAACAGGCATTCCCGGCCATTTCAGAAAGATCCAGAACAAATGCTTTCGGATCACGAACTTGAGATCTTGCTCACCGATCTCGAATCAGATCGAGTGGAACGAAAGGAATCCATCTCGGATCCGGCGCGCATCCGGCAGGCGATATGTGCATTCGCGAATGACATGCCCGGTCATAAAATGCCGGGAGTGATCTTCATCGGCGCGAAAGATGACGGCACATGCGGCCATCTCGACGTTATCGACAAGCTGCTACTGACTCTTTCTGACATGAGGTCTGACGGCAACATACTTCCTCTACCATTTCTCTCCGTTCAGAAACGTGTCGTTGGTGGGTGTGAACTTGCTGTGATAGAAGTGGAACCAGCACATTTCCCGCCGGTCAAATTCAACGGGCGAATCTGGATCCGCGTTGGGCCTCGCCGGGCGACGGCAAATGAGCAGGAGGAACAGGTACTGATCGAAAGGCGGAGAGCCAGGAATTTGCCCTGGGATTTACATCCGATTGATCCGGCCAAACTGGATGATCTGGATCTGGACTTATTTCGTCGTGAGTACCTTCCCTCCGCAATCGCGCCCGATATTCTTGAGCAAAACCACCGCACTGATGTGCAGCGGATGGCATCACTTCGCTTATTGTCAAACGACATGAAGACGCCGACAGTCGCTGGACTTCTGGCCTTGGGAATGTCACCAGCCGACTACTTACCAGGTGCTTATATTCAATTCCTCCGAATCGACGGCGAATCGCTGACGGACCCAATCGTTGATCAAAAGACACTTCATGGGCCGCTAATCGAATTGATTCCGCAGCTCGACACAATTCTGTCTGCGAACATTCGAATTGCAACAGATATTACTTCTGGGTCCCGCGAAGCAAGGCGTCCCGATTATCCGATTGCGGCCCTTCAGCAATTAACACGAAACGCAGTCATGCACCGCAACTACGAATTTTCAAACGCGCCAACGCGTATTACGTGGTTCAACGATCGCATTGAGATTCAGAATCCTGGAGGTCCCTATGGGCAAGTTACAGTTGAAAACTTCGGTCATCCGGGATTAACAGATTACCGAAACCCCACGGTCGCTGAAATTATGCGCAGTCTGGATTTTGTGCAGCGATTTGGGGTTGGCATCGCAATCGCGCGTCGGACTTTGGCTAATAATGGCAACCCGGCCCTGGAACTCATTGCCGAGACAAATCACGTTCTCGCTATCGTGAGGAAGTGACCATGAGTGTCCCGGTGATTGCTTTCTTTAACAACAAGGGTGGTGTTGGAAAGACTTCGCTGGTCTTTCACGTAGCCCACATGCTTGCAGACCAGGAAGTCCGGGTTGTCGCCGCAGACATGGACCCGCAGGGAAATCTCTCTGCCGCATTCCTGACTGAAGAACGCCTTGAAGAACTATGGCCTGAGCAAACCAGTACCGCGACCATCTTTGGGGCGGTCGAGCCCATCAAAAGGGGAATCGGGGACATTCGCGAGCCTCTTCTGGAACGCATCAACGACAATCTTGTGCTGATCCCCGGCGATATGGGATTGTCAGATTTCGAAGATGATCTTTCCCAGGTCTGGCCGATGTGCCTCGACCGCGACGAACGCGCCTTCAGAGTAACCTCGTCGTTCTGGAGAGTCCTTCAATCGGGCGCAAAGACTCATCAGGCGGATGTGATTTTGATCGATCTTGGCCCGAACTTTGGAGCGATCAACAGAGCCGCACTGATCTCAGCAGATTTCGTTGTTGTGCCTTTGGGGCCGGACTTGTTTTCGATTCAGGGTCTTCGCAATCTCGGGCCTCGCCTGAGAAGCTGGCGATCCGAATGGGCAGAACGAGTTCCCAAGAGCCCGGCAAAAGATCTTGTCCTGCCCTCCGGACAGATGATGCCTCTGGGCTACATCGTCGTCATGCAGCACAGTGAACGAAAGAACTATCCGGTTAAGTCGTATCACAGGTGGATCAGCAGGATTCCGCAGGCATATGGGAGGCACGTCCTGGGAAACCCGAATGCGATATCGCGTGTTGCTGATTCAGACGAAAACTGTCTTGCATTACTGAAGCACTATCGAAGTCTGATGCCAATGGCGCAGGAAGCGGGCAAACCCATTTTTCAGTTGAAGCTCGGTGACGGAGCACTTGGTGCGCATGTGATGGCCGTGCAGGATGCTTTCAAAGACTTCAAAGTCCTGTCGCTGGAAATACTTCGTCGAGCGGGAATTAGCAGGTAAATGCAGTCCGGCACCCGGTGCTGGAAAAAGACAAGGAAGGGCAAAAAAGGGTCAGGTCTCTTTTTGTGTTCATCACGAAGCGATAGGCTCTCCACCGTACAAAAGAGACCTGAACCTTTTTCAGACCGGAGAATGATCATGCGGCACCCTGCTCGCGATCCTGCCTACGAATCAGCATGCCGGCTTCATCGATTTGTTTCATCACCGGGTGATCATCGAACATATCGAGGCTCTTGTGCCAGTTCCTGGCGGCTGAGCTGTGTGATGAGGACGCATGGACTTTCTGCAAAACGTCCCACATTTGTTGTTCCAGTGGACGAATTCGCTGTTCGAGTTGTGTGTCAGACATCAGGCAAACTCCGGGACAATCCATGATGAGGCATCTGGGGTTCAAGAGCAGAATGCGAAGATCTATTTGCGGCGGAAAGGCAGATTTGCAGAACTTCAGAGTTCCTACGGTTTCGGCCTGTAATGCACCAATTGACTCGTCTGTACTGAAAATCCTCACCTGGTTCACTCTTCATGTATTCGAGACACAATTCCGACATCAGTGTCGCGGCTCGCTTGAGCTGCGCTGCACACATCCGCTGATCTTGTTACTCAGTAACGATTGGAGGTATTCTTGGGCGCAGGTATGCCAATCGCAGTGCGAAGGTTGGATTTGCTTCGGTCATGCTTGCTGACGCTCGGTAGACAAAGGCAACGCCTTTGAACAGCAATTTCTTCTGTGACTCCGTTACCACGTTTAATTCGAGTGTGACCTTCTCCGGCGTCCGTTCGATAGCCGTCGGCTCGATCAGGACATTCCGAAAGATGCGTTCTTTCCGCTTGCCATTGTCCCGTTCAAAAGCCGCATACTGCACATCGGACAGCTCGACGAAACTCGACTCCGTAAACTCGATTTCCGAAGTGAAGATAACCTGCAACGCAGGTATCAGTCTAAAAACGTCAAACATTGGATGCTCGCGATGTAAGGGCGATTAAACGGGTTGTATACCGATTTCTTACGAATCCGATTACCATCTTATGAATCCTCGGACATTCTTACTCCAGCCGAGTATTCGTTTGCAAGCGGAATCGGCCATCTTTCGTTTGACCCGAGCCAGCGGCGAGGTTTTGGTCCGATTCGGCGTCTCACATCATACAACGCCTCTTTCAGAAGGCCCGGGCAGCATCTCCACGACCCCATCCGGCTTGCCCGGATCGGTGCGCAAAGATCGTGGGCTAGAAAAGATCACCGTACGCACCGCAACCCCATCCGCCTCGTGCGAATGGTGGAAAAGATCGAAAGCATGATGCGAAGTCTGTAGTTTCTATAGGGCCTGCAGCCTCTTCGGCGGCGATTCTCATCTCATTCACCATCCGTGCAAGACGGATGGGGTCTTGTGCAGTGTTGAAACGAAGCGTGTTTAGCCATCCATCTGATGCACCATCCGCACGAGGCGGATGGGGTCTCGAAGATGTGGGTAACGTCAAGCCACCAATCCACCCGCACTGCTGCCCGTTCAATTCCCATCCTCAACCACACGAATCAGTCCCTGCTCCGCAAGCCATTCCAGAGACTGCTTTTGCCAGGCATCCCACATCGGGCCCTGATAACCGTTCAGGCCGTGGCCGCCGGAGGGGAGTTCGAGGTACTTTGATGGGATCTTTGCCGCCTGAAGGGCATCGAACAGAGTTTTGCTGTTGATGCTCGGGACGGGACCATCATCAACGGCGTGTGTCAGAAACATCGGCGGCGTTTTTTCCGTCACCTGTTTCTCGGCAGAAAACTGATTCATCAGTTCCTGCGATGGTTTGGATCCCAGCAGGTTGGTCCGTGAGCCTCCGTGAGTCTTCTCGCTCATCGTCACCACCGGATACACGAGCACCGCAAAGTCCGGGCGACTGCTCGGTCGGTCCAGCAGATCGGCGGCTTCCGGATTGCCGGCGTCAAAGAGAGTCGCCGCTGTTGACGCCAGATGGCCTCCGGCGGAGAAGCCCATGATGCCAACCTGGACAGGATTGATCGGCCACTCGGTCGCATGGGCACGGACGATGCGAATGGCTCGCTGTGCGTCGAGCAGCGGCACAAAGGAACGACCGGCGGGGAGACGGTATTCCAGCACAATGCCCGCGATGCCGTGCGAGTTCAGCCATTTTGCGATCCCGCGACCTTCCGGCCCGGTCACCAGTCCGCCGTATCCGCCGCCGGGACAGATCACAATCGCTGAGCCTCCTGGATTCTTCGCCAGATGCACGGTGATTTTTGCTTCGGAGGCTTCAAACGTGTCGTCGCCGACTGGAGCTTTGTCGGGCCACAAACGCACAGCAAACGGTTCTTCCTGCAGTGTCGCCGACGCAGCGGCATTCTTTGGCGGAACGAGCAATGTCGTCAACACCTGCGCGTAGACTCGATGCCCGAAGTCGTTCGGATGATTGACTCCGTTGCCGGTCAGATCCGAGTCCTGTTTGCGGTTCAGCATCTCTGTCCAGATCGAAGTCATGTCCGCCAGCGCGATGCCGGGTTCGGTGAGTTCCTGCAGAGCCGTCCGGTACTGGGGAAACAGTTCGTGCTTCAGCGTGACCCAGTCGCGATTGCCGAGCATCGAGGCGACAAGCATGAACTCGGCCTGCGGTTGAGTTTCACGCACGGCTTTGATCATCGCCAGCGTGGTGGATTTGTATTCCTCGGCACTACGACCTGACGAATCATTCATACCGAACGCCAGAATGACCAGGTCCGGTTTGGCAGCAACGACTTCGGGAATCCGAGTCAACCCCCAAGGCGTTGACGTGCCTCCCACAGCCAGGTTGGTGAGTGTGATGTTGGGCGAATATGTCTGCTTCAGATGCTCAAGCAGCAGATCCTGGTAAGGCGGCTGATGAGGACTGCAGTTGGCCCAGCCGGAGGCGTTGCAACCCGTCGAGATGCTGTCACCGAGCAGCACGATGGAGACAGCCTCTTTGCTGTTCAGCTTCTGGATCGTCTTCGGCAATGCTCTTTCGTCGAACATCGGGGCGGATGGCCATGGCTCGCGGGCATGCCGATAGCTGACGCAAACCTGCATTTCATGGTACTCAGCCCCTGCTGCAAACAGGATCTCGCCGTTGCCGTCGCGATGAGTGAGTTTGTGCTTCTGCGATCCTGCCGGACGCCGCAACTGATCCGACGTAAACGAAGGAATTCGCGAATCCTGCGGCAGAGTGATCTCACGCGACCCGGCTTTCACCACGTAATCGCGGCCTTCTTCAAACGTCATCCCAGCGGAGACTCGCCAGTCCACGGCACGAGTCACGCTCAGGACTTCCTGCACCGGAAACAGCAGTTGGGCTTTCGCTTCACCCGTCGCCGGGTCCTTGATGAACAGCACCGATTCGCCATCGACTGTGTCACCCAGCCAGAACGGCTGCATCAGTCCTGCATCGTACGTCCACGCAGCATTCTTTGCGGGCGTGGCATTTTCCTCAGCGATGAGTCTCGTATTGAGCATCGACGTAGTGATGATCGCAATACAAGCAGCAAACGCGATGAGGCTCTTCATCAGAACTCTTTCAGGATTGAACGAGACGAAGCGGAGAGGGAGGGATTTGAACCCTCGGAACCCTTGCGGGTTCACCGGTTTTCGAGACCGGCACGATCGGCCACTCTGTCACCTCTCCGGGTTTGCC
>JAYSPO010000710.1:0-2878 GCA_043722015.1 Candidatus Kuenenia sp.
CACACACACAAAGCCTGACACATGCCAACCGCCTCGATCAAGCCCATGAAGCCCTGGTTTCAGACCATCGAGGACGTTGGTTCTTCACTCAACTGGTGCGAATTTTTCGGCAACGATCAACCCGTTGAACTGGATATCGGTTGTGGTCGCGGCCTCTTTCTGTTCAACGCGGCTTTGACGACACCGCACATCAATTTTGCGGGTCTGGAAATTGACTTCCGCGAAGGACGACGGACCGCCACACGCCTGATGAAACAGGATTTCCCCAACGCGCGGGTGATTGGCGGCGACTGCAGAACGTTACTGACAGAAATGATTACACCAGGATCTGTGCAGGCCGCGCATGTGTATTTTCCGGACCCCTGGTGGAAGAAGCGGCATCACAAGCGTCGCCTGTTCAACGACGAATTTACGGCGATGCTTGCCCGGATTTTGCGGCCGGAGGGCTTGGTCCATCACTGGACGGACGTGGCCGACTACTTCGAAATGGCACAGGGGCTGATGGATCATCACCCCGATTTCACCAGATGCCCGACGCCTGTTGAACGCGAAGCCCACAGCGATATGGATTACCACACCAGCTTCGAACGCAAGAAACGAAAGCTGGGATTGCCGATCTATCGCGGACTATGGCAGCGACGCTGACGCATCTGTAATCATGACACGTCAGAAGAAATTGCGCAGATCACTTGCCAGTGACGGTGCGCACACCGTCACCGAGTGCACTTTATTCCGGCTTCTTTTCGGCTGAATTCTCAGCTGCGTTTTCGCGTTTGATGGCTTCGTAAACTTCTTCGCGATGCACGGAGACATCACGTGGAGCCTCGATCCCAAGGCGGACTTTGTCGCCGCGGATTTCGATCACCATGAGAGTGATCGAATCGCCAATTACGATTTTCTCGTCTTTCTTCCGGCTGAGTACTAACATGTCCAGTCCCTGGTCAATCTTTCGTCTTGAATGATTGCTGCCTGACCTGATTGTGCAATGCTGATCCAACGAGGAACAGCGGTCCGCAGAATTAAATTCCAATGGCCATCCTGAGACACAAAGGTCTACGGGCTGCCAAACGTAATTCATTTTCGACGCTTGACTGTCTTCAGATGCAAGAATTGCCGAAAGGCAAGGACTTTGAAAGCATTTTCTGCCGGTTTGACGGTGCAAATCCCGATCTTCCGCCTGACCCGGAACAGGTGACTTCGGTTGTGACGATTGTAACACGTTCAAGCACAGGCGGGATCCTGATCGGATGAACACAGCAGGCGAAATTCAGTACTTCAATGCTGAGTTGAGCAGGGCAGGCCAGCTCAGTTGCCCAAACGCTGGCCCCACCTGACGTTCAATTTAGACTCGAGGAATTTCGAATCCTGCCCGGGGCGTTCTCGCGAAGAATGTGGCGGCCTGATCGTCATCCACGAATTTTTCCGCTTTGGGATCCCATTTGATCGACCGATTCAAGCGGGCGGCGATGGCGGCAAGGTGGCAGGTATTCATGGTCTGCACATGCGAATAGACGTCAGACACCGGCAAACCACCTTCCGAGAGACAACGGTAGAAATTCTGCTTATGGCCTTCGAACGGCTTGCCCTTGTAGAGTTCCATCAGTTGCTCCGGACCATACTGATCCTTGTCCCAGTTCTCCTCGATTGGTTGGCCTGAGATTTTTCCACGATTGACGAAGAATCGACCTTTGGTGCCCTCGAACAGAATTCCGTTGTCACCGCGGCTGGTGATGTGCATTTCTACTCCGCTGGCATAGCGTGCAATGACGTTGAAATCATTCGACGAATTGAAGGAATCATCCTTCTTGGGATACCCGTTTTCGAATGGCACAGGATGTTTGGCATCGGTGCCGTCGATCTCGATCGGCCCGGCCCCTTCGCCGTCTTCGCCGATGGCCCACTGCGCGATATCAACATGATGTGCACCCCAGTCAGTAAATTTCCCACCGGAGTATTCATACCACCAGCGAAAAGTTCCGTGACAGCGTTGCTCAACATAATCCACCAACGGTGCCTGCCCCAGCCACATGTTCCAGTCCAGATTCGCTGGCGGATCGGACTTCGTGAACGGGCCGCCGACGTCGCCGCCGTTGATGCCTACCGTAATCTTCTGCACGTCACCGATCAGCCCTTTGCGAACCAGATTCACGGCGCGCAGGAAGCGTTCGTCATCACTGCGTTGCTGCGTCCCGACGAAGAACACGCGATCCGCATATTTACGACAGGCGTTTCGGATGAGTTGATTTTCTTCCAGAGTCAGCGTCAGTGGCTTTTGGCAGAACACATGCTTCCCTGCCTGCAATGCTTCGATTGCAATTTTTACATGCCAGTGATCGGGAGTCACCACACTGACAACGTCGATATCGGATCGCTCAAGAACCTTGCGATAATCACCGTAGACATCCGCCTTGCCGGATGCGACGGCTTCTTCAGCATTGACCTTGTCTGCATGTTCCTTGTCCACATCACAAATTGCGAGAATATCGCCGAAGTGTTTGTGTCCGTGTGCATCACCACGCCCCATGCCGCCCACGCCGATACAACCAATTCGCGGCCGGTCATTCGGTGACAGATTCGCAAACGTGGAACTCGTCCACGGGAAATACGCAGCTGCCGCCGCCGTAGCTGCCAGCGAAGCCGCCGAGCTCAGAAACTGTCGACGATCAAGACGGTGCGCTGGTCGGGAAGGGGAACCGGACATGAACATTTCTCCAGGCGGGAAAGAGGAACAAAGGGGAAATTGAGTAGTTCGACTGTCCCATATTCGACCCCCAACGGCCTCGGGGACTGTCGTTTTATTCTTCAATGTCGGCATTTTCGTTTAACGGCGAGCCGCAGGCGTAGGCGAAACCTGGCACTGACGCCTGCGGCTTGCCGT
>JAYSPO010000711.1:0-1846 GCA_043722015.1 Candidatus Kuenenia sp.
CGTTATTAACAACACTCGCGTCAGGCAGATCTTTGGCGTGTCCACTCCCGATGATTTGCGGGATCTCACGTTTGTGTCCGGGGAACGGCTGATTTTTCCGGAATCTAAAGGCACATCCGAAACACCAGGAGTGTTTGGGATGGTCAGATCCATTATCACCACATTGAAACCCACTCCGACTCCAAAATTGCGGGTCAATGATCTGATTGAAGCCTCTGATCATCCAAACCGATCCATATTTGCACTGAAGCGAGGTGAAGGACTGGCTCAGTTTCAGGGCTATCCGTTTATCATGGAATCCTGTTATCACATCACTCCGGAAGAATATGAACGCCGCCGAAATCTGGAATGGCCGACGGCAATTGCCAGCACGACCTGGAAGCAGAAGATGGCCGCCGTGAGTCCGGCGGCAGACGAAAAGGACGCTGATGATGAGGTGACGGATACGTCAAACAGTGATCAGCCGGAAATACGATGCGCTGATTTGCCCGGTAGTGAGTCACGACCAGATGCCGTTCGTGAAGACGATGTTTCGGCAACAACCGAAGTGCAGAGTCTGACAACTATTGAAGCCCCCCCACTGGACGCTGGAAACGTAGAACCGCCATTGGCTCGTCCCGATGAACCGGTAAAACAGGTAGACGACATTGTTTGGGACGGCGATGTTCCTCTTCCAGCAAATCCAAGTAAGCCCTCTGCGAAGACGGATCGTGCGGCGGACGTTGATCCGCAAGCCCTCAAAGACATTCTCAAAACTCTGGACGAATTCAATCTCTGACCTCCCTGTGTTGAAGGCACTTTTATGTCAACTCCCAATCCCTCGCAGCCGGGGAAACTGCCCCTGATCATCTTCGCCACTCTGTTGCTGCTGCTGACGACCGCCTACGTCGTCGTGACAAAAATTGAAAACAGCAGTCAGGTGAGGCTCGAAAAGGAACTCAAGTCTCAGCGGTCGGCAGATAAAGAAGCCACGGATCTGATGACCTCGATCAGTCGGGAAGAAGAACTGACGCAGGCAAACAAAGTCATCAACACCCGTGGCCTATGGACGGCACTTCAGGACGACGCACGCAATGCGATTTCGGTCCTGGATCAGTTGTCGGTCGTTCACAAACGCAACCTGCAAAACGAAGCTGAGTTGCTGGGTGCCGATGCTGCTGTGTTTGCGGCGAACCCTAACGAATACGTGGTCTTGTTCCGCGATTTCCAAATGCAGCTTCAAGCTGGAACGACTGAAATTCTGGAGTGGAACACACAATTGAAGTCCATCGTGGATCAGACGACGAACATGCTGACACTTTCGCAGCTTGGCGGGAATCCACCAGCAGAACATACGCAGTACATTAAAACAGCCCGGGGAGAAATTCGGGATTTGCTGACAAAAATGGAAACCTGCGATGCGTTTCTGAAAAAGCGAAAGGCAGAGTCTGCGGCAGCTTCACCAATTGGCACGACACTGAAGACCTTCATTGCAGAAGTCAACCTCGACGCGGAAGTCGGCGCGGCTGCGGCGTTGGATGCCGAGTTGAAGAAGATTCGGACTGAAGAGTCGGAAAAGATCCGGCGCATCGTGCTGGAAACAGAGAAGGTAAAACTGGCCGCTGAGAAGCAGATGGCCGAGGACAAGCTGAAGTCGGAATCGGAAAGACTTGAGCGTGAGCAGAACGAACTCGCCGCAGCGTTGGCAGCGGAAAAGGCGGAGGCCGATATGAAAGCAAAACTTCTGGCAGAAGATCGTGCCCTGAAGGCCGATATGGCCAAAGTGGAAAAACTGCTTTATCAGTTTACCACGAAGACAAACAAGCAGCTGAAACCGGACGGGTACTTTGATCTGACGGCAGAGCCC
>JAYSPO010000712.1:0-1849 GCA_043722015.1 Candidatus Kuenenia sp.
CGTTATTAACAACACTCGCGTCAGGCAGATCTTTGGCGTGTCCACTCCCGATGATTTGCGGGATCTCACGTTTGTGTCCGGGGAACGGCTGATTTTTCCAGAATCTAAAGGCACATCCGAAACACCAGGAGTGTTTGGGATGGTCCGGTCCATTATCACCACATTGAAACCCACCCCAACTCCGAAATTGCGGGTCAATGATCTGATTGAAGCCTCCGATCATCCAAACCGATCCATATTTGCACTAAAGCGCGGTGAAGGACTGGCTCAGTTTCAGGGCTATCCGTTTATCATGGAGTCGTGTTATCACATCACTGCGGAAGAATATGAACGCCGCCGGAATCTGGAATGGCCGAATGCGATTGCAAGTACGACCTGGAATCAGAAGATGGCCGCCGTGAGTCCGGGGGCCGACGAAAAGGAAACCGATGATGGGGTGGTGACGGACAACACAACCAGTGATCAGCCGGAATTACCATTCACTGATTTGCTCCGTAACGAATTACCACCAGATGCCGCTCATAAAGACGCTGTTTCGGGACCCACCGAAGTGCAGAGTCTGACAACTATTGAAGCCCCCCCACTGGACGCTGGAAACGTCAAACCGCCAGTGACTCTTCCCAATGAACCGGTAAAACAGGTAGACGACATTGTTTGGGACGGCGATGTTCCGATTCCCGCAAATCCTGGTCAGCCCTCTGGGAAGACGGATCGTGCGGCGGACGTTGATCCGCAAGCCCTGAAAGATCTTCTCAAAGCTCTGGACGAATTCAATCTCTGACCTCCATGTGTCGAAGGCACTCTTATGTCAACTCCGAATCCCTCGCAACCGGGGAAACTTCCCCTGATCATCTTCGCGACCCTGCTGCTGTTGTTGACGACAGCCTACGTCGTCGTGACAAAAATTGAAAACAGCAGTCAGGTGAGGCTCGAAAAGGAACTCAAATCTCAGAGATCGGCGGATAAGGAAGCCACTGATCTGATGACCTCGATCAGTCGGGAAGAAGAACTGACACAGGCAAACAAAGTCATCAACACCCGTGGCTTATGGTCGGCCCTTCAGGACGACGCACGAAATGCGATTTCAGTGCTGGATCAGTTGTCGGTCGTTCACAAACGCAACCTGCAAAACGAAGCTGAGTTGCTGGAGGCCGATGCTGCCGTGTTTGCGGCGAACCCCAATGAATACGTGGTCCTCTTTCGCGATTTCCAAAAGCAGCTGCAAGCAGGAACGACTGAAATCCAGGAATGGAACACGCAATTGAAGTCCATCGTGGATCAGACGACGAACATGCTGACGCTTTCACAACTTGGCGGGAATCCACCAGCAGAACATACGCAGTACATTAAAACTGCCCGGGGAGAAATCCGAGACTTGCTGACAAAAATGGAAGCCTGCGATGCGTTTCTAAAAAAGCGGAAGGCTGAATCTGCGGCAGCTTCCCCGATTGGCACGACACTCAAGACGTTCATTGCAGAAGTCAACCTCGACGCGGAAGTCGGTGCGGCGACGGCGCTGGAGGCCGAGCTGAAGAAGATCCGGACTGAAGAATCGGAAAAAATCCGGCGCATCGTGCTTGAAACAGAGAAGGTAAAACTGGCCGCTGAGAAGCAGATGGCCGAGGACAAACTGAAGTCGGAATCGGAAAGACTTGAGCGTGAGCAGAACGAACTCGCCGCAGCGTTGGCAGCGGAAAAGGCCGAGGCCGATATGAAGGCAAAGCTACTTGCAGAAGATCGTGCACTGAAAGCCGATATGGCCAAAGTGGAAAAACTGCTTTATCAGTTTACCACGAAGACAAACAAGCAGCTGAAACCGGACGGGTACTTTGATCTGACGGCAGAGCCC
>JAYSPO010000713.1:0-1320 GCA_043722015.1 Candidatus Kuenenia sp.
GCAGTTCGAGTACGATGCAACTTTCGATTCGTATCCTCTGGGAACGACCTTAGTTACCGCCACGGCAGTCGATGCTTCCGGTAACACGAACACATTAACTTTCGCAATCACCGTGTTGGATTCAACACCACCACAAGTTTCTGCGTTGGCAAACCTGATCGTCGAAGCGGACGGTCCGGACGGAGCCTTGGTGACCCTTCCAGTACCGCTGGTTTCCGATGTCGTCGACCCAAGCCCACTGGTGTTCTTCGACCACGAATCTGGCACTTTTCCAGTCGGGACCACGGTGGTTGCGGTGACGGCGATCGATGCTTCTGGCAACACCAGTCGATCCAGTTTTTCGGTCACTGTCGTGGATCGTAGTGCCAGCGAATCCGTCGTTGCGGCGATCACTCAAATTGGAAACGTACGTCAGGAAGGAACCTCCCTATCGGTCACAGGCTTGGCGATAAGCACAACTTCGCTCGAGATTGTGACGGGCGTGAACTTTTCGTGGGACGTCTATGTGGACGAAGGCACGAATCCATTTAGAAGCAGTACGGGCGTCGATCAAACCGCGTTTTCGTTCACGCCCGATGACGGCGGAATCTATCGGATTGTGTTGACGATTATCGACCAGAACGACGGCAGTGTCACAACGGAAACGACCATCACGGTCTACAATCTGCCACCCCAGGTTGAACTCCATTACACTCAAGTGGACTTGCTTGTAGAAACGAGAGTCGACTTGGTGGGTTCCGCACAAGACCCCAGTCCGCTGGATCATCGCGCCGGATTCACCTATGCCTGGAGCGTCACGAAGGCCGGCGTTCCCTTTGCCCAGGGAACAAACTCAAGCAGCCAATTCAACTTTACGCCCGATGACGACGGTCCTTATTTCATCAGCCTGACAGTGGCGGACAAAGATGGCGGCACCGCGAGTGCCGAGCAGACAATTCAGTTCGTCCCAATGGCGGCGGATGGGACCGTAGAGACCTACGAGGATTCGCCATTGAGCGGTACGCTTGCGGCTTCCCACATCGGTGGTGCCGCGTTGACTTACTTTGTCGTAGACGGCCCGCTTTACGGGTCGGTGACAGTAAGCGAGAACGGATCATTCCTCTACATACCGGACTTGAATTACCACGGCAGCGATGCGTTCACATTCCGAGCGAACAATGGTCTGGATGACAGCAATGTGGCGAACGTTTCAATCACAGTGATCTCAGTCAACGATGCGCCGGTTGCCCATGCTGGCGCGAATCAGACGGTGAGCGAAGGGGCCAGTCTGCTATTTGACGGCACCGGGTCCACCGATCCAGACAACGGCGACATTCTCAC
>JAYSPO010000714.1:0-10551 GCA_043722015.1 Candidatus Kuenenia sp.
GAGCGCAGCATTTCTGTCGCCGCATAGCCATCCATCACGGGCATCTGAATATCCATCAGTATCAAATCACAAGTCTCACGCCGCATGGTCTCAACCGCCTCCAGTCCGTTGCAGGCAAACAAGCACTCTGCCTGAGCCCGTCGCAGCACATGAGCAAAGAACTCGCGATTCGCTTCAACATCATCCGTGATCAGGATACGGTATCCTTTCAGATTCAGATTCTGTCCTGCCTCAGCGACTGGAGCAAGCAGAGTTGCTTCAGCCTGGCGTCCGTTCAGAATCTTCACACCTTCGAGAGGCCCGGTCGTGATCGTAACGGAAAATGTACTTCCGAAACCGAGCTCGCTGGAAAGTTGAATATCTCCACCTAACGCCGCAGCCAGTTTTCGACTGATTGACAGCCCGAGTCCGGTTCCACCAAAGCGGCGTGCCACGGTTTCATCGGCCTGCTTAAAGGGCTCGAAGATGTCCTTCTGAGCCGCAATATCAATTCCCGGACCGGTGTCATCGACCTGGACCCTAAGCTGGTTTCGGGAGACATCCGTGTCCACGATCAGGCTGACACTTCCTGCGGATGTGAACTTGATGGCGTTACCGATCAGGTTGGTCAAAATCTGCCGCAACCGTGTGGGATCCGTCCGGACTCTCTCAGGAATTCCAGTGGCGACTCTCAGCGTGAGCTTCAGGTTCTTCGCGATCGCGCGGGACTGCAGGGCCGAGAGGATGTCATGGAACATGGCGTAGGGCGCACATTCTATGGATTCGATGGTCAACGCTCCGGCTTCAATGCGGGACAGATCCAGCAGATCATTGAGCAAGCGATGCAGATGATTGCCGTTGCTCAACACGCGCTGCAGATGAGCGTGCTGATCTGGCAGCAGCGGAGCATCGCCGCTGAGGAGCAGTTCTGTGAAGCCGAGAACCGCGCCGATCGGAGTGCGGATTTCGTGGCTCATATGTGCGAGAAAATCGCTCTTCGCCCGGCTGGCACTTTCTGCCGCGTCGCGCGCTGCCGCCAGTTGAGTCTGCACCCGGCGAAGATGATCCGCAGTCTCCTGCAGTTCAGCGGATCTTGCTTCCACGACAGCGGTCCGATCTTCGACGATTCGTTCCAGATTCGCATTCAGATCCTGCAGGCTGCGGAATCCCTCGGCGTTTTCCAATGCCGCACCTGCGATCGTCGTCAGGTACCTGGCGATGCGCAGTTCATTCGGCCCGAACAGGTCCCGAACTTCAGAGTTACCAACGACCAGGCATGCGGCAACCCTTGCCCGTACCACGATCGGGCAGGCCAACAGTGAGCGAAACTCCGAGCTGGATCCGCTCGCCGCAAATGCGTCCAGAGTCCTCAGTGAAGTCAGCACGCAGGACTGGATGGCTTCAGACCGAATCGATGACTGGCCGCTCTCGTCTATGTAAACAACTTCGCAGTAGTTGCTCCGCAGTAGTCGTCGTGCTGCGTCAGCCGTCGTGTCAATGATCACGGTGGGGTCAATTGCGGACGCGACCTGTCTTCCTGATTCCAGCAGGGAGTCAAATCGGTCCGCAAGTGAGATCGAAGAGACCATTCGCTGCGGGAGTTGTTCATTCCTGAACGCGGAATATGTGCGTTCAGCGTTGTTCAGTTCCATCTCCGCATCCGGGTAGCCCATCTCCAGTCGAATTTTCTGCAGGAGGAGGCTGCTTTGAATCTGTTCATACGCTGCTGACTGAAGAGCGGCTACCTTCACACTCTTCTGCAGCAGAAAAATTGCGCGGCGGTTACAATTCTTAAACAACTGAGCCCATGCGTATTCTCGCAATGCATGTGGAAGTTCGTTTTGAAATCGCAAGGCAATCAGCAGTGCCTTGCGGGCCGCTTGATGATGATCTCTGATGATTGTCCGCCGAGGCCTGCGCGTCAATGGTGATTTGTTCTCAAGGAAACCGCGTAACGCCGTGGCTTTCCAGGCAAACAAAGGTGACGTGTAGGTGTTGGAAATGCCGGCGCTGCGAGCTGCCTCAATTCCTCGATCCAGAGCCTTCACTGCATCTTCAAAATGCCCTTCTGAAATGAAATGAACTCCCTGTGCCAGAAGTACATGAGCCTGTCCCTGCACGTCCGCGCGAGGTCGTTCCAGTTCGCACTGCAGAATTTTCTGGGGAATCTCTCCGTTCGTCGCACGTGCCCAGACTTCGATGATGTTGCCGCACACCTGAAAGTCACCGACAGCCAGCCCGGAGTCGTACGCATCGCGTGAAAGCTGTGCGGCTTCGGTGAATCGGCCCAGACGGTACAGGGATGCTGCGACCTGATACTGAGCAATATGCTTTTCCCAGAAATCGCCCGTGCGTTCCAGAATACGCACACTGCGGCGACCTACATCGACACACTCTTCAAATTGTGCGGCCGAATACAGCGCTATTGCCAGGCAGTGTAACGATTGCCCTTGCCCCCAGATATCATTTTGTGCGGTGCGAATCTGCAGGGACCGACGACCGTACGAAATCCCCCGGCGACTAAGAGGAATCAGACTCATCGCCGGAGCATGTTCCGAATACGCCTGCGCAAGTTCAGCCGTCGGCTGATGGCGTTCGGCGAGATTCATGCCTCGAAAGTGTACATGGAGCACATCCAGTTTGCTGCGAACGAACCAGTATGCATACGCCAGTCGACTGTGCAGTCTCCACATCAGGCGATCATCTGCTGATGGTGCTGACTTAATCCGACCGACAAACCAGCCGGGCAGCAATGAATGCAAAGCCTGCACCGCAATTTCACGAACAGTAGCAAGGGGCAACATCCAGGCAGATGGCAACTTTCCGCCCAGACTGCATAATGCGGACTCCCACAGCTCGATTGCCCGATCCTTGCGGTCTTCCTTGAATGCCAGTTCACCCAGCTTGAGTGTTACCTCCGCGCGCAGAGTCACTGAATCCGCACAATTGATGGCACGTGCAAAAAGCGGTTCTGCTTCCTGGTAGCGACCACTCAGCATCAGCACATCACCCAGCCCGTACAGCACCTTGAAATCCGGCTCTTCGAACTGAGTGGAAAAACTTCGCATCGCAATGCGGTACTGCTGCTCGGCAGACTCGAGTGCGTGACTCGTTCGCGCTTGCTCGGCAGCCTCAATGGCATAATCCCTTGCCAGATCGGAACGTCCGGATGCATCGTGATGACATGCGATATCGAAGACGCGGTGCGGTTCAAAGCGGCTGAGATAGACAGCGGCTCTGCGATGAATGAGTTCCCGGCGCTGCGGAGTGAGACTTTGCAGGACGGCATCGCGAATCTGATCGTGCATGAACGAACAAATGCCGCCTGATGCGCGCTCCCAGATCAAACAGTTTCGACGTGGCTCGATCAGCAGTTCCAGCACCCGTTCCGGAGGAATTCTGGCAAGGTTTGCGGCCATCTCGATGGCGAAATCTTTGCCAAGCACAGAACCCACAGCCAGCAATTCCTGCGATTCTTTTGACAGGCGAAAAATTCGCTGTTTAAGAACTTCTGCCGCTTCGCCAGACATTTGCAGGTTTTTGAGTTGTCGCTCATCAACCTGCCAGCCGGAGGCGGATGGTGTCAGCACACCGCCTTCCACCAGTCCACGCAGGACGGCTGACGCCATAAACGGATTGCCAGCCGACATCTCCCAGACGGTCGTCAGAATCTGGGTGGGAAGGCCTCCGGTCATTGATCCCAGAAGCTGATCATGGTCTGCCCGAACCAAAGGTTCAAGACTGAGTCTGGTGGCGCACTTAAGATTGTCGCTCAGCCGTTCTGCCGTCGTGTCGGAAGGACGCATGCCGACGATCAGCAATGTCGGGCTGGAATTCGTCAGATGCCAGCATTCCAGCATCGTCAATGTGAGGTCATCGGCCCAGTGCATGTCATCCAGAAGTATCAGAACCGGTTTCTCAGGCGTCCCCAGCGCTCGCAGGAACGTGGCCAACGCAATGGCAATGCGTCGGTCCGAGAGCTCATGCGTGCGTTCAGCGGAAACATGCAGTGCGAGCTCCGATACCAGTTCCGGTACGACCGTCGCCAGCTCTCGCGCAAACTCACTCAATTCAGATTGCAGGTGCGTCCTGAGCGTCTCGTCATGACGAATCACGGCGAGGCACTGCGACAGGATGTGCCGGAGTGAAGCAAGCGGAGCAAGTCCGGTCTGATTCTGTCCCTGAGCGCGAAACACTCGAAAGCCGTGTGCCACGGCAAAGCGTGAAATTTCCAGCAGCAGTCTCGACTTTCCAAGACCAGAAGCCGCCGTGACCAGAACCGAGCGACTGCTGCCCTGCGCCACAGATTCCAGTTCGGACCTGAGAAATGCCATCTCGCGGGATCGCCCGACGAACGCGGGTTCAATCAGCGTCTCCCGGTGATCCATCGTCCCGAGGACCAGACCTTGCGGATATTCTGCCCCCTGCACAGTCTCGATCTGTCGCAGGTCATACAGAACTCCGGCGGCAGACTGGTAACGGTCTCTCGGATGCTTCTGCAGCAACCGGAGGACAATGTCACTGAGGTGTCCGGGAATCAGCGTGTTGATGGACGTTGGGTCGGGAACCGGCGAGGTCATATGATGAAAGACCAGATCGCCCACAGTGTCAGCCGTAAATGGCACGCGCCCGGTCAGACATTCAAAGAGCAGAATTCCCAGCGAGTACAGGTCCGATGAGGCACGCACATCCTCGTCCAGCGCGCCGAGCGCTTCCGGCGATGTGTATGCTGCAACTTCCATGGATACCGACGGTTTTTGTACTCCCTGCAGCATCATTAACGGGCCATGACCTCCGATCAAGGCTGCGATGCGTCCTGCAGATTCCTCGACAATGATCTCGCGTGGAAGGAGACAACGGCGAATGAGGCCGTGCTGATGCAGAGCTTCCAATGCAATCAGGACATCTTCAGCGATACTCAGAGTTGTCGCGACAGAAAGCCGTGATGATGCAATCTGGTCGGCCAGCGTTCTGCCCGGTGTCCATGGACAAATAATGCGGCTGCTGGCATCATTGAATTCAAAGTCAAGTGGAACGGTCATCCGGTCAAAGGACAACATCGCCAGTCGAGCTGTTTCGTACTCCAGACGCATCCGAACTGCCGGAGGAGTATCAGAGTTGAATGACACGTCATGAATGACGACCTTCTCGCCTGCATCATTTGCGGCTATCACGGACCGGCAAACGTCATCCTCACTGATGACAGAACACACATGGTATTGTGACCAGGACCTTTGACTTTGTTTCAACAATGGAAGCCCCTTGACTGGCTGGCCCGATGTGGCGGGTGATCAAACCCGAATTCCGCAGAACGCTGCGGCCTGAATCAATCCGTATCCGCAGATTCGATCTGCACCTGAATAATGTCGTCCCGTCGTTCAAAAAATGCATCGAGGACCCTGGGGTCGAACTGTGTCTGTCGACCCTCCTCCATGATGGTGAAACACTTCTGCAACGGAAACGGGGGCTTGTATGGTCGCCTGCTGCTCAGCGCGTCAAACACGTCTGCCACTGCAGTGATGCGTCCTTCCAAAGGGATGTCTTCTCCGGCCAGACCCAATGGATACCCGTTTCCGTCCCATCTCTCATGGTGCGTCAGCGCGATGCGACGAGCCATTTCAAGGACTGGAGAGGAACTCACATCCATAATGCGAGCACCCATGTCTGTATGCCTTCGAAGCAGTGCCGCATCGGAGTCAGGAACCCGCTGTACAATTTTCCTGCCAAACCCGCAGTGCTTTTGCATCATTTCGTACTCTTCCGGAGTCAGCTTGCCCGACTTGAGCAGGATTGAATCAGCAATGCCGATCTTTCCTACGTCATGCAACTGGGCGGCTGGCTCAAGAATATCCAGTTCCTCCCGAGAGAAACCCAGTTGCTTCGCAATCACGCGTGCATATCGTCCCACGCGGATAATGTGCTGTCCGGTGTCATCGTCCCGGAACTCAGCAGCACGAGCCAGACAGTGAATCACGTCGAGCCGAGATGCCTCCAGTTCCGCCGTCCGCCGTTTCACCGCCTCTTCAAGCTCTTCTGAATATTTGTAAAGTCGATCCTGATATGCCTTAATCTTCAACACGTTGCCTAGTCTCGCCAGCAGTTCTTCGCCGTGGACAGGCTTTTGCAGCAGGTCGGTCGCCCCCGCCTGCAGCGCGATGAGTTTTGTTTCGGGGTCCGAGCTGCCAGTCAGGATCAGAACGGGGGTCCTGCACAACTCTTCATCAGACCGAATGGCAGCAAGGATCTCCAGCCCATTGATGTCAGGCATGTGAATATCCAGCAACACGACGTCCGGACGGTTCTGCCCCATCATTGGCAACGCCTGACCTGCATGATCTGTGGAAATCAGATTTCGGTAGCCACCGATCTCCAGATATCTACGTACGACCTCAATATTGAGTTCTTCGTCATCAACCATCAGGATGCAGGATTGCTTAATGTCGCGTTCGTTGACACTACGAAGCAAAGAAGAGCCGGATGCCCGTTTGATGGCCCGTGAGTCCGATTTGGGTACAGTCAACATGTGCTTGTCTTGATCTGGTGAGTTGAAAAAGGCTGATTTACTGAGCGTTCTGCGTCAAGATGGTGTTCAGGATGTTTCAGCTGAACGAAACAAATGAGTCCGAAATCACTCGGATTCAAAGGTCGCGTTCAGAAAAGCATACATTCGGAAAAAACTTTGGCTGCATTTTGTCGACTAAGTTCAACACGACTGGGCGATTGGCGCATTTGGTACAGGTCATGCCGGTGGCAATGGCTGTCTATTCCCCACTACTGGAGGGAAAACCCAGCGGGGAAACAGAAAATGCATTGATTTTGCGGTCATCCCGTTTACCCAGAACTACCCATCTGTTCGATTTTTGGGTCTCTGGCAGTCGAAGTGACGTCCTGAAATCGTGTGCTGATGAGGTTGATGCCTTCAGTCTTGAGGCAAACCTCGCTTTTTCGGTAAAAATGCCGAAATCGATTGTCGGCAATTTGAACTCACATCAGGCAAGGATGCCATGATCTCGCACTTCCGAAATTCGCACGGACAAACATTGAATTGGACGACGACCGCTGCTGCTGTCGCGGTCACTGTCGGCCAGTTGTGCGCGACCTGGCTGAATCTCTGCGGCACATCGCCGGATTCAATTGCGGCACTTGCGCTGGGGTTTGCCACCAGCGTGATCGCTGTGCGCTGGATCGGTGATCGCCTTCCGCAGCTCTCGATCGATCGGCGACGGACACATGTTTTTGCGTTCCTGTTCGCGCTGATTTTGATCGCGCTGAGCTGGCTCACTCCGACTCTGTTGAATGCCACATTACTCGCGGGCTGCGAAACGATTGGCTCAACGTGGCCCGCCGCATCGATCCTGACGATGCTCTTCCCGGCATTGGTCGTAGCGATGGTGACCGCTGCCGCAGGTCTATTCTTCCGGGCAGCA
Organism: Candidatus Kuenenia sp.; assembly: GCA_043722015.1. Lineage (GTDB taxonomy): Bacteria > Planctomycetota > Planctomycetia > Planctomycetales > Planctomycetaceae > SXXK01. The sequence goes on from JAYSPO010000714.1 coordinate 7,407, forward strand.
GGTTCCCGACCCGACACGCCGTGGATCAACGCGGCGCTGGCTGGTGCTCCGGGTGTTTTGGTGGTGTTGATTCCGGTCTGGCTGGGGATGTCCACGTTTCCGCTGGCTGGTTCAGTGACTCTGATGGTGGGCCTGGCGCTGGCGACACAATTCCTCAACCACACAGATCAGATTTCAGACCACCGGTCCATTTTCAATGCCCCGGTCAGGACGGCACACGTTATGCGGGATCATTACGCTGGCGCAATGTCCTTGGCCGCAGTCGGAATTCTGATCGTCGCAATCACAGAAATTCTGTGTCGTCTGATGCCCGGTAGTCTGCCGGTTCTCATCCAATCCGTGTGCATTACGGCAATGGCGCTGACTGTTTTGTCACGGCCACTGACGATGAAGCTTTTGACAACATCCGCCATGCAGTTTCTGGCAATCCTGACGCTGGCGTTGTTGCCCGTCCTCTTTGTGCCGTTGGTGGACCTGAATCTTGCGATCAACACTGGCAGTCTGTCCGCGCTTTCTGTGCTGCTGTTGCGTTCTGTGCAATGCGCGGTTTTCGCGACTGCGGCGTTTGTGCCAATCCTCTGCGTTTTGCGAAAAACTCCACAATTGAACTTGTCTCATCCGACAATTTTTCCCTTCGTTGTCGGCGCATTGACCGGGCTGGCCGCAGTTTCGCAGGGCTTCTCACCCATCCTGCTGTTGGCTCTTGGAATTGCGATGCATGCGGTGGTGCAGATAATCCGTATTCCTGTGAGCGATCGTGAACGGTCTGCCACGGCAGCGAGGCTTTCGATCGCACGTTCATTCGCCTTGCCTGTTCTGAGTCTGCTTAGCACGGTCCTCGTCGGATATGGTTCTGTCGATACTTCGCGAACATCGTCACTTCTGTTTTCTGAACGAACTGCTGCGGCTGTTCAACGTGGCGTGGCGCCGGAGCTGATTGCTCAGTCTCATGCCAATCGACTGGTGACCACTGTGTCCACTTCATTCGGTGAAATCACAGTGTGGCAACGCACCGGAAACGTGCTCGAATTTCAACGTAACGGGATGCCAATCGGTCGCACCAGCACGGACACTCATGTGTCGCCTCAGCCCATCGAGGACATTCTGCCCGCCATCCTGCCGCTTGCCAGTCATGGGCAACCCGCACGTGTGTTGCTGCTCGGAGACGATACAGGTGTCTGCCTCCGAACATGCACGCATTTTCCTGTTCAGGAAATTGTCGCGGTTCGCACCGATCGCAGAATCACAAAGCTGGCTCAACGATTCACCTGGAGCCGACAGCAGTTGCGTCCGGATCAGGACGCACGCGTTCGCATTCTGCACGAACCCGCCATGCTGGCACTGCGTCGCCGCGAGCTGGATCGCTTTGATGTCGTGATTTCGTCCGGTGAGATTGCCAGTTTGCCCTCCGCTGCGTGTCAGTTCACGGCCGAGTTCTATCAAGCCGCTCGATCACGAATGTCGCCTGATGCCATTTTCTGTCAGCGGTTTCGACAGAGTGATCCGGGACCGGAGCTTTTGAAAGCGGCCATGGCCACGCTGATGACGGCATTCGCCAACGTCGGCGTGATTCAGACGATGCCTGGCGAGATCCTGTTGCTGGCTTCAGACTCCGACAGGGGACTGATCAATCCGGAGCTCCTGTCACGACTTCAGCGTGATCATGTGCGTCGGGAAATCGCAACTGCTGGCTGGGACTGGGCTCAGGTTGCCATTCTGCCGCTGCTTGACGCACGCGATCCAATCGGAATATTCAGCCACGAACTGCCTCCGCATGCGAACTCAGGCAGTAACTGTGGCCTTGCCATGTCGCTGCCTTTTGAGTCGTTTCGCGGGGCAGATAAACAGTCGGAATTGCACGCGGCATTTGGCCCGCACCAGCAGCAGCTTCTGGCGGCGGTTCCGGCGGCCGAGGATCATGAAGAGGTCAAACGCCGATTGAGCGCTCTGGCACAGCAACTGGAAATCCTCGCCGGGATGCCCGATCAGCCCTGGACTTATCGCAAATCGCTGCAGATGGAAATGAAGCAGAGCCCTCGTCCGCCTCGCGACCTCGTGGAAAGCGGAAGCATCACCAAAGTTGCCCACCCGCTGGACCTGCTGCGGCAGCGATATTTTGTCTCGCTGGGGCAGGCTCTGTCAGCCGCCAGTCGCGGAGAATTGAAACCCGCATTGATCAGCAGGCTGGACACATTCACTGAGAATTTCGAACCGCTCATCACCAATTTCGCGCACTACGAAATTGTACGCCTGCATGAACTTTCGCAGCACCCTTCACCGGTCGATGAATTCCGTCATCGCCTCCATATTGTATTTTTCACGTCACCTGTAGATGCTTCTGTGCGTCCGGTGATTTTCGCGATGCAGCAGCTTGTGGACCAGCCGTCGCTGATCGCCGACGACACCGAACGATACGACATGCTGAACTCACTCCTGCAGAAAATGATTGAACGCTGGGAAGCGCGAACCGCATGGGAACCACGCTCAGCGCTGCGCGTCCAGAACGATGTGGATCTGTCTGTGGGAGTCGCCAACCGTGCGATGGCTCACATGGAAGCAATGTGCGATACGGCAGCCGTCGATAAATCGGAATTCTATCTCCGCCGCCGCTTCGTCAACGCGGCCCTTATCAAACCTCTGCGAGACTATCGCGACCAGGTTCTGGCCCACCGCATGAAGTCCGAAAAACCCGTTGAACAGAACACCGAAGATGCGCATGATCTGCCATTGTTGATCAATTCCGGCAATGGTCTGAATACGAATTGACGGCGGCACGAGTGGTGCGTTGTGCTGCGCGTACGATGGTGATCGCGCGGCAGGACTATTCTTCGTTCAGCCAGTCCATGATGAAATCATCTTCGCTTGAAGCGCGGCGGGATTGTGTCGCGCGCGTCGTTGATGAACGGGCGGCTTCAGGGACTTTGATGTGACGGCGTTCGACTTCCAGGCCAGCCTTCTCCATCAGGCTGCGGGCAAACGTGTCTTCTTCCTCCGGTGGAGAAGCAGCACCCGTCACATCGTATTGAATTGTGAACGCATGCTTTGCAATGGTGACCACGTCACCTGGGGTGATGCATCTGGAACTGCAGCGTTCGCCGTTGACCTTGATTCCGTTGCTGCTGCCTAAATCACGAATATTCCAGTA
>JAYSPO010000715.1:0-1050 GCA_043722015.1 Candidatus Kuenenia sp.
GAACGTTCACTTCGTGAAAGCCATCCAATCCAGCGCACAGCAGGTCCTATCTTGATGCTTTTCCAGCCGTCACGGTTCATCTCGGCAGTCTGAAGCGCGGTGAAGATATCGCCCTTATGCCGTTCGAGGAACGCTGTTGCAGTATCTCTTTGCTTTTGGACGTCTCTGTCCTCAAAATCCACCCAGTTGGTCAACCTGGGGATTCCCGAATCTGCAATTTCGCTCAGGATCTTTTCCGCACTGGCCGCGATGTAGCCGCTGCCTTCAGATCCTATCGTCAACATCCGTTCTGCAAGTAACAATCGAAGGATGGGATCAAGTTTGGGTTCATCAAGAACATTCTTCGTAATCTCCGAGACCGTCCTCTCAAAGTCAGCCGACTTTGAAGTCTGCACCCGTTCAAAGATCGCGTTGGTCATCCGGGATTGAGGCGACAACCAGTCGTTTCGTGTCTTCTTATCAGCGTCCGCAAACAGACTGGCACTCATGACTTTGGCTATTGTCTGGTCACCACTGGGGGTCGTGAAGTAGTCAAACGAAAGGTTCTTATCAATTTGTGGCGGCGCGTCGGCGTAATATCGTTCATTCTTCGCGGTAGACTCAATCAGGAAGGAGGCGGTGATCGCTTTCCCTTCGAAAACTGGTCGGAACTGTTCCGTAAAAGTGCCGTCCGACCCCATTCTCCGTTTGGCCACCGCCTGCAGTGCCGTAATGCGATCGCCGAGGAGCATCTCCCCGCCATAGGGCCCAGACGACTTCTGAAATACCGCGAAATCATCAACCAGTGTTTTCGCTGCCATCGGCGAAATAGACGCAATATCGGCAGCCAGCAACTTTGCACGAATGCCATTCCATACGATCGCGCCGCTCCAGAGATTCTTTTCCGATTCCAGCACGGTCTGAAAATCCGCCGATCGAGTCGATCCGGGGTGAGCTTCAATGTATTTCTGCAACTGAGTCGCGAATGCCGGCACTTGCCCGACCGAGTCAGTAATCAGTTGCAGACTCCGAGCAACCTCAAGGCTTGCGCTCACTTCGGATCGTTGCGCA
>JAYSPO010000716.1:0-1380 GCA_043722015.1 Candidatus Kuenenia sp.
CAGCGCTGGACGATCCGCTGACGCTGACTGATCTCCCGGTTCTTTCTGATTCGCAGATTGAAACCGTCAATCGGAACTGGTCGCGAATCAGTTCACTGGTGGACGTTATTGCCGACAAGTTCGCCATTGAACGTGGAATTCGCTTTGCGTTTCTGAGCGCTGTCATGGTGGCCACTGCGAACCGGATTGCAGGCACTGACTGCGCCGGAATCAACGACGTGTTTTCTGTCGTTCGTGAAACCGCAGAAAGTCTGGTTCCAGAGTTCTGCAGTGTGGTCTGAATTCCCGTTCCTGTGTTCCTGTGTTCCTGTTTCCGTTCCTGTTTCAATCTCGAAGAAAGAATTTCACATGTCTCAAACTCTGAAGAACCAATATTCCATTTCAATCGCCAAGAAAGCTGCTTCAGGCGATTCTGTGGCGCTCGCTCAGTTGGGGAATGCCAAAGCATTCGCCCTGGGGTTCGCTTCGTTCCTTGGCGACCTGGTTGCCGCTGGCGTTGCCACAATGGAACACATCGTCACCACCGAACCAGATGAAGATATTGTCGAGTTGCTGCGCGTCCTTTCGAATGATCACCCACTTGCTGGCAAGATCCGGGAAGCGCGGAAAGCGGTTCTCGCCAACCAGCCGACCGAATGGCAGTTGCATGCAGCCGGGGAACTTCTCATCGGCAAAGATCCTTCGAAGTGCAGCATGGTTGTTGCTGTCGCCATCATCGACGGCAAGAAAACCAAAATCATGTTCGGTCTCAAGAAATGGCTGTGGCTTGTGTCACTGAATGCCGCCGACTTGGCGAAAGTCCGGAACCTGCTGAGCATCGCGGAAACGAAGGGCTGGAAATAGCGAGCCAGTGAACGCAGCGCGGAACGGTCCGCGCTGCGTTGTTTTTCCGTTCACTTCAATTCAAGGGCCCCGACCATGCGACGATCCAAACAACTGGCGACGATCTGCGGAACGAAGAACGCCAGGCGTCTGCCTGAATCCCTGGCAGATATCTCAAGGCTGACCATTGACGAAATGCTGACGCGCGGCGTTTCCATCGGCGATGCGAGGAAAATATCGGCAGCGATCGCACTGGCGCGGGAGATCAGCGAACCACAGGGAAAGTACAGAACGATCCGGATCACATCGCCTGCGACTGCCATGACATACTGCCAGGCGGAATTCCGGGCGCTTGCCTGCCAGGCAGTTCAGGAAGAATTCCACATCGTGACACTCGACACAAAGAACCAGCCGATTCAGACTCACCTGATCACGCGCGGAACTTTGCGGAATAGCCTGATCCATCCCCGTGAAGTCTTCAGACCAGCCATCGCCGATGCAGCGAACTGTATGCTGGTTTGCCACAACCACCCTTCAGGTGACCCAACGCCTTCAGAT
>JAYSPO010000717.1:0-11753 GCA_043722015.1 Candidatus Kuenenia sp.
GCGGAGGTTATGCGGCACATTTTGGTGGACGCCGCACGCCGAAAGTCGGCGGTGAAACACGGAGGCCTGTTTTCGAGAAAGGAACTGGACGAAGTCGATGTCGCTGTGCCGGGTCCCGGGCAGGAGATCATCGCCGTCAGTGAGGCGCTGGAGCTCCTGCAGCAGGAAGACAGCCTCGCGGCCGAGTTGGTGAAGCTGCACTATTTTGCCGGATTGTCGATGGAAGAAGCCGCGGATCTGTTAAATATGTCTCGTGCTTCAGCGTATCGAATCTGGACGTTTGCGCGCACGTTTCTGCAGGACGTGCTGCGGGATTGAACTGGATTTTGAATGAGAACCGAACTGTTCAAATCGTTGCAGTTTCCCAGAGTTTGCCCTTGGGCTTTCACATTTGGTGCCTTTGGCACAGAAGGCTTTGCTCAGCAAACGTTGGGAGTTGAATACTCCTGAGAAGATTTTTGCTAACGCATCATTTTGAGGTCGATTCAATGTAGGCCGACTTCGCCGAAGTCGGCACAGCAGATTTCAGCGAAATCTGCGTACTTTTTTTGGTTGCGGGCGAAGCCTGCGCCAAGTGCAGTCGGCGCAGAGTGCATTGAGGAGCACCGCGAACTTCAATTGGGGGCACCCGGTAAAAAACCTTCTCGCCTGATGGACTGGAACAGAATGGAACTTTTCGGATCACTCAAATTCCCTGCTTTTGCGCAACCCCGTCCCACCGTACTGAAAACAGCATGTTTTTGTCTGCGACTGTTTTAGATTCCGAAACTGTCCATTTTTGAGACACGGACGACGAAAATTCCGCATAGTCATTTGGAGTCCATGGAATGCGGACTGACACACTCCCCTCCACTCAAGCTGATTTTTCTTTTCGGAGCGAATTTTTGTGAACACCACGTCTCGCAGTAAGCGTGAAGTGTTTCTCGAAGCGATTGAGCAGAAGTCTCCGGACATCCGCCGTCAGTTTATTGCCGATGCCTGCGGCGAAAATGGTGAACTGCAGCGAGAGATCGAACGGCTGCTCCAAACTCACGCCCAGAACTCGCAATTCATGCAGCATCCGGCGACCGAACAACTGCACTTGCTGCTGGATGTGGATTCTGTGGCAAGTGAACTCGCGGCCAGTCAACACCCGGTCTGCGGCACCGTGATCGGCCGATATCAATTGCTGGAGGAAATTGGTTCAGGCGGAATGGGGTCCGTCTTCAAGGCTCGCCAACTGGAACCAATTGAGCGACTGGTGGCCATCAAGATCATCAAAGCGGGGATGGATACTCGTGAAGTTGTCGCGCGATTTGAGGCAGAACGGCAATCCCTGGCAATGATGAACCATCCGGGTATTGCCAGAGTGCTGGATGCCGGAGCCACAGAGTATGGCCGTCCTTACTTTGTCATGGAACCGGTGGATGGATGCCCGATTACGGAATTCTGTGACGCCCACCAACTGACCATCGAAAACCGACTGCGGATCCTGATGTCCGTCTGCGAAGCGGTCCAGCATGCTCATCACCGAGGCATCATCCATCGCGATCTAAAGCCCAGCAATATCCTTGTGGAGTCTGTTGATGGAAAGCCGGTGGTCAGAGTCATCGACTTTGGGATTCAGAAAGCCATAGGAATTCAAACCGCTTCTGCTTCAGTGAACACGAGTCTCGGAGAGATCCTGGGGACTCCGGTTTACATGAGCCCTGAACAGGCCGGACGTGGTCAGCAGGAACTGGACACTCGCAGCGATGTCTATTCGCTCGGAGTGATCCTGTATGAACTGCTCACTGGTCAGACGCCATTTGCCAGGGCAGTCGCAGGGAAGCCGAGTTCTGACGAACTGCGCCGCATGATCCGCGAAGCAGACGCTCCCCTGCCGAGCCTCTGTGCCGGGGCGGTCGCCAAAGATGCGGCTCGGGGTTGCAGGGAACGCAGCGTGCCCGTTGGCAGTCTGAGAAGTTTGCTGCAGGGCGAGCTGGACTGGATCTCGATGAAGGCTCTCGAAAAGATACCGGAACGGCGGTATGAATCACCCAGTGCTCTTGCCGCTGACCTCCAGCGATTTCTGAGTGACGACGTGGTCCTGGCCGGCCCACCTTCAACTCGTTATCGCTTGTACAAGTCGATCAGGAAGCATCGCTGGGCAGTGCTGCTGTTTCTGGGCGTGTCGGTCAGTTTGCTGCTTGGAACGGTAATCAGCCTGCACCAGGCCCGCATCGCCAGGAATGCGCAGCGATTGGCTAACGAGTATCTTGAAGAGTCGGTCGCTGATCAGGCTCGCTATCGCAAACTTGCGTGGGAATCGACGATTCGCCAGGCGTACTCAGCGTCAAAGGAATATCGTTACTGTGACGCAGCGGCATTGCTGAACAAGCTGGATGTATCAGACTCGGACGCCAAAGATCGTCCGGAATGGCAACTCCTCCGACAGGAGCTTGGGCAGTCATTTCAGACGTTGCTGATGCTGGAACATCCGTTGCATGAAGTCCGCTGGATACGTCGTTCGAACAGGATTGCGGTTGTCGGTGAGGACGGTCAGATCTATGTTGTCAATGGTGACTCGCGAAAGTTGGAAAAGACCATCCACACCGGATTTCGTGCTTTGCATGCGCTGGCGATCAGTCCGGACGGCAATCTCGTTGCCGTAGGCGGAGTGACTGACGCGGTGACAGATCTTGCGAGGGTCTGCGTTTTCGATCTGACAACCGAGGTTCAGGTTGCGGAACTGGCGGGACAGAGTACAACAATTGAATCGCTGGAGTTCTCGACTGATGGCAAATCGCTGGCGTGCGGTGCCCGATACGAAGCCGTTCAGTTGTTTGACATTGCCAGCGGCAAGGTCGTCGCGACACTGCCTGCGGAACGCCGCAATCGCTGGCTGTCCGCGTCTCCGGATGGACGGAACCTCGTTGCGCAGGAAACCACAAGGTCTATATGGCTGTCTGACTTTCAATCGCCATTTGAAGGTCAGTCGCTGCCCGTGCCATTGCCTTTGATTCAATCGATGTGGGAGCCCGAATCCGGGCGGCTCGTCTGTTTTCTGAAGGGTAGCCATGAGATCTATGCCTTTGATCCAATGACTCAGACGACTCTGGCAGAGTTCAAGGGGACCGGGGATGCAGGTTGCCTCAGCTTCAGTCCGGACAACGGCATTTTAGTGGCCGGTCTGGAGAGCGGTGAAGTAGTTTCATGGGAAATGCCGTCGTTGCTGACACTGACCGATGTGTTGCCGAACGATCGGGAAGCAGCTGACGCCGGCACGCAGGGCGGCGCGATGAGTCATCCAGCGATTCAGCCCACTGGTCGCTGGAAAATTTCGAATGCGCCCCTGACGTCCATTTCGATTTCCAAAAATTCAATCTTTGCAGTGTCTTTCAATGGCGAGCTGCTCGAACTCCGATTGACCGGAACCGCGGGAGCGGCACCGAACGGCAACACTTCGGCAACTGCGGTTGCATGGAGTTCCGATGGTTCAACGCTGATCGCCGGTCGTGCGGACGGATCAGTCTGCGAGGCGGAACTCGAAACTGAGTCGCACGGGATCGACAGCAGTAAGTCGAGCCTCTCACGACATACGAATCGACTCACGGCATGGAAGACGCTTTCGACTCCGCAATCAGGCTTCGTCACAGCGATCGCTGTCTCTGCAGATCAACTGTCGATTGCATCGGCCAGTCACGCCAGCGATGTCATTCTCTTACAGACGAAGGGGCGCGACGACCGCAAACTGTCTCACGGCATCGGGGCCGAGCCGGATGATGAAACCGAGGTCAAAGCGCTGGCGTTTTCATCAGCATCGAATGTACTCGCCTGGACTGGTGACCGGTCTCTTCATTGGGTGAACCTGTCCGACAGCCCTGACGCAATGCAGACCGTTCTGCTTCCGGGGCTGGGTAGGTGTCTGGCATGGTCGCCGGACAACACGGCTCTGTTTGTCGGAGGAATCTTCTCGGGACTGGTCCAGGTGGATCCTCATTCGGGAGCCGGGCGATCGCTTGAAAGCACGGGAACCGAGACGACGGCCATGCAAATCAGTGCTGATGGTCGCCGGATCTTTTCCGGCCATTCCGATGGTGCCGTCCGCATCTGGAATCTTGTTGATAACTCGATGACGGCATTGCACATCCATCAGTCAGCAGTCTCGTCAATCTGCCTGAGCCATGACGGTCGAATAGGAGTCAGCGCGGACAGCGATTCGAATCTGGCACTTTGGTTTATGGACTCGGGCGAACTGATTGGTTTTCCAACGGATGTCGTCGAGCCGGAAATCGATGGTTTGAAATCCACAATGCAACTTGCATTTGCTCCGAGCGATCGTCAACTGCTCGCCGCATCCATCAGTCCTGCAAAATCTCTCGTCATCCGAAAGTGGACCCTCAAGATGTCGGGCGATCAGAAAAAATGAGCCGTTCGCCTTGCTCCGCTGCATACCTGATCGACCTACGCCCCGGGGCCGCATTGCCCGGTGTCAGGGCCGCATAGGCACTACGATGCGTGCTGCGAAGTATCAACTGTTTGTGATGCGCAGCGACGTCCCGAATGTCGGCATTGTCAATGTCAGGGGGTTGACCGGAACAAACGAACTCCCACGACCCCGTTGCCGATCGGAAGCTATAGAGCCCGGGTCAGAGCGATCAGCACAACTGCTGAAGTTGGTCCGCGGAGTCTTCACCTTCTGTTCTCGGTTCATCGACAAATGAAGTGCGCGGTATAGAAATCACTGATTATGCGATGAGCGCGAACTTGGCGAGATGGAGGGCATAGAGTCTGGCGGTGAAGTCATCATGATCGCGGTAACCATAAGCCCATTGGTATCTACACGAGTCAACGTTGAAGGTAACACTGGGAAATCATGTGATTCAGTGAAATTGGTGGATACTAAGTTCGTGATTCATTGGAACCCATTCGCTGAATTTGGAGCTGACCAATCAGCCGCAACGCGGCCCAATGTGAAAGCCTGGGGCAACGCCCCAGGTTGGTGGCAATAAGGATTTGAAGAGCCCTGAAGGGGCGAGATTGACGACAAAAAATTGATCATTTCGCCCTTTCAGGGCTTCCGATCAATGATCCCAAAGGACTCAGGGCGTTGCCCTGGGCTATCACATTGAGGGCCTTTGGCCCTGATTCGAACACCTATGATTGATCCTGATTCTGAGTTGTGTAGATACCAATGCCTGAAAGAGCGTGATGGGGATGAACGAATATTTCACGCCTGTGGGGCTCTGGACGTTCGTTTCGCAGGATCCCACGGCGTTGGCCCCGTCCCAGCCCCGTTCCGACCCCTGTTTGCCCGTCAAGAGTTCACGGCGTCGGGATTACGGCGTCGGCTTCGATGAGGAGCAGGCGAGTACCGATGTGCTGGATCGGGACGCCGAAGCATTGTGAAACGGCGAAGCGGTACTCTTCCAACTGTAGTCCGTAGTGCAGGCGGCGGGCTTCGATCCAGCGGCTGCGGTCTCCGGCGAAGCGGTCGGTCTTGAAGTCGATGATGTCGGCCGCAATCGGTCGCCCATTCTGAATCAGTAATACCAGGCGGTCGATTGATCCAAGGACCAATTCATTCTGGTGCAGCAGCGCAAACGTGCGTTCGCGTTCGACTTTCGTTGTGGCTTGTCCGGATTCAATCGCATCGCGGAAAGCTGCAAACGATTCGACGGTGCCAATCGCATTTCGCTGAAACACGCGACGTGTTTCCGGACGCTGAAGGGCGGCATAAAAGTCTGACAGCAGACGATCGACGGCGGTGTCAGGCACGGTGAACTCGGAAGCTCTCCGCCGCAGCAACGATTCGGCTGGCATGGCCGTCGCGTCGTCGAGCCATGCGATACATTCGAACCACGCATGCATCACCGTCCCGCGTGTTTTCGGATCGACGATGGTCCGGACGCCGGCTTCTGCCACATCCGTTGAGGCTGGCATCGTTTCACGCCGTGCGATCAATGACGTCACGGCTGGAAGATACAGCCGCGTTTCATCATGTCTTGAGGGGGCACGTCGCTTTAAGCCACGGCGCCGTCCGTCTGTCATCGGAGCCAGTCGCACGTGAGGCACGACGTGCGATCGTGTCTGACGTTTTTCGGTCTGAATTGTCGTCATCTTCGACACGGACTTGTACCAGTCCGGATCCCCGGTTTCATACAGCATGGCGGAGGCTTCTGCCTGTGATTGATCGGTCAATGACGCCAACAGCAGGCCCGCGAATGTTTTCGGTGGCTGCTTACTGGTAATGGGCTTCGTCAGCAGATGCATTGCATGCACGGCCCGGGTAACGGCTACGTAAAATACAGACAGATTATCTGAGATTTGCCTGGCCACGGTGTCCCTAAACGCAGCTTGGAGTCCTGGCGGCAGCATGGGCCACAATGCTTTGTTGCTCCACACACACACGCGATCCGGCACTTCGCCCGCACCGGGTCCGGTGAATGCGGCGTCCGGTGCCTTGAAAATCGGCACTTCCAGATCGGGCAGGACGACAACATCGAACTCCAGGCCTTTGCTTTGATGAATCGTCATCACACGAACGGGTGCCGGTTCAGACTTCTGAAATTTGCTGTTTTCCAACAGCCGCACGAAGTCGCAGGGATTGAGCGATCCCGTCTGATCAAACTGCCATCCCTGCGCCACGATCTGCTGGAGTCGCAAGCGATCGCGAGCCGTGCAGATGTCGCGGACGGATTCCGACAACGTCTGCAATGTTCTGCCGTAACCTTCGTCCATCAATCGGCCTCGCAAATTCGCAGCGACGGCTTCGGACTGCTCTGAATTCTTCCAGTCGCGCAGTCCGGTGATTGGCCCCAGCGGCGAATTGGCAACGTGATACCGCGACACCTGACAACCGGGATGTGACGTCAACTGCAGCAGTGAAAGCAGCGCCAGGACAGCCGCACTGTCGGTCGGTGGCGTTCCTCCTTCTTCACTGGCGGGGACATTGAGTTGCGAAAGCTCATGCACAATTCTGGCGACCGCGTTGTTGGTTCGCGTCAGGACACCAATCGTCGCACCCGGAGTCTGCACGTGCAGCTCACGAATCTGTTCGGCCACCCAGCGATGCCACGGACCACGACGTTCGTCCGCAGAATCACCTTCCATCACGGGCGACGAACGAAAGCAGACGTAACCAGGCATTGTTTCGTTGGCGGTAGAATGCTCAGGAAACCGATTGGACCATGCGACACACGGCGCGTGATAGTCGTCCAGGTTCGAATGCCGTGTGATATGCTGGAAGATCGTGTTGACAGCGTGCATCACTGCCGGAGCTGACCGACGACTTTTGTCCATCGGTTCATCAACGATTCCCGGCACAGCGTCCGGCACGGCATCCAGAATCTCCGCCACACCGCCACGCCAGCCATAAATCGCCTGCTTGGGGTCGCCGACGCAGAAGAAGCTGTGCTTTTCGTGACGATCCAGATTTTGAGTCAGTCGTTTCAGAATCTTCCACTGATCGGCCGACGTGTCCTGGAACTCGTCGAGTAACAGATTGCGGATTGAACTGTCCAGGCGAAAACTCATGCGATCACCGCTGGCCGCATCGACAGATTTTGCCAGCGTGCGCGTCACATCGCCAAAGCCCATCCAGCCATGATCGGCCCGCAGACGTGAGTATTCCCGATCAAAGCGCGTGATCAGATTGCGAATGGCACGCATCTGCAGTGCCAGGCGGTCGAGCAATTCGGCTTTGGCATGATTGAGCAACGGACGGTAGGCGGCGATCAGTTCATCACTGATCTCTTTGCGATAGTATGTCGTTTCCCCCGCCAGCACTTTCGCGGCGATGCCGGTCGTTACGAATTCATCCCACTGTTGAGTCTCGAAGCGGTTTGCATCCGCTGCTCGGGCCTTTTGATAATTCTTGTCCTCCGGCAGCGCACACGAGTTGAGATCAAGCAGTGCCTGCTGGAATTGTTCCGTTGTCAGACGCGGATATTTTGGCAGTTTGTTCCATGCTTCATCATCGGTGAGCAGAAACAGTTCGTGGAAGCTCTTGACAGTTTCATCGATCAGGTCTCGCACGCTGCGTTTCGATCGACCTTTTGCCAGCATATGCATCAGGTTCTGAGCGTCCTCAGGCACTTGCTGCGACAGCACGGCATCGATTGCCTGCTCGCGGAGTTCTGCGTCAGTGTGTTCGTCAATAATGCTCCAGCCCGGCGGCAGTCCGAGTTCCAGTGTCAGGCTGCGGGCGACCTGCTGGAAGAAACTGTCCAGCGTACAGACGCGCAGTCGATGCAGATTCCTTGTCACCTCAACGAGCAGTTCGCGGGCTCGAGGCTTTGTGATGTCAGGCTGTTCCAGGAACTCGGCCAGTTTCTTTGCAGCCTTCGTATCGTCGGCTGCTTCTGCCAGTCGCAACAGAACGCGCCCCAGAATCTCTCCGGCAGCCTTACGCGTAAACGTGGTCGCCAGAATCGTTTCCGGTGCATGGCCTTCAAACAACTGCCGCAGAAAATGCGACGACAGCTGAAATGTCTTGCCACTACCCGCAGAGGCTCGAATGAGTTTTCGCATCATCAGATCGTATGCGATCCGAAGGATGATTTGAAGTCATGACGAGCTCGGAGCAATGGTGGCCAGTCTGTGAAATTGTAGGGTGTGACAAGCGCCAGCGAAGGCACACCATGTCTTTGATTCGGTGTGCCTGCGCGTTGCTTGTCACACCCTACAAGTTGTGCATGGTTAATAAGTGGCGGACGCGGCGCGAAAGGCGACACTGGCTAAAGTGAGCGCCATTCCACTCACAATGTCCGAGTCATGCAGTCTAACGCCGCCCCGGTCGTTCGACCCACTTGTACGCCTGTTTCGCATTGAGAGAACAGAATTTTTGGGTGGCCGCATCACCTTTCAGAGCCGCATATTCCATCACGATCCGTTGCAGCGTTTCGTAGTCTGCGGCCCCATCAGACACAGGCCAGTTGCTGCCATAGATGACACGATCGTCGCCGAATGCGTTCCAGACCACGTCGATGTATGGTTTGTAGAACGCCAGGTCGCCGGGGGCCGATTTGCCATCGCGGGCCGCACCTTCGACGAGGGCAGAGATTTTTGCGAATACATTGGAATGCTTCGCCGCCAACTGAATGCCGGTCTGCCATTCGCCAGGTGGTTTGTCGGCGGTCACGTGTACGTTGCCGATGTGATTCAGCACGATTCGCAGCGACGGCAGCTGCGCCGCCAGCTTCGCAATCGTGGCTGGCGTGTCAGGGTCGCCATTCACGTCCAGTTCCAGATCGTGATCGGCCAGGAGTTTCAGGTCTTCTGTCTTGTTTTTTTGCAACAGGTCCTGCAGTAACTGCACCGAGATTCGGATTCCTCGGAACAATGAATCAGCAGCAAACCGCGCGACGTGGTTTTTGAAGTCGGGCGTGCCGGGTGTCAGGTTACCAACGATGCCGACGATAAACGGATCGTCTTTCGCCAGTTCCAGTAACCACGCGTTGTCTTCCACTCGATTGCTGGCTTCGACGATCACCGTTCCTGTGACAGGTCGGTACTTTTTCAGTGCCCGCAGATCCTGCGGCAGGACAGTCCGATACAGCGACGAATCTTTGGGTGGCCAGGGAACGCCTTCCGGCCGAGTGGGATCATAGAAGTGCGTGTGGCAGTCGATGATGTCCATTTCCACAGCGAGTTCTTCGGCGAGCAGGGAACTCATTCCTAGTCCGACAGCTCCGGCGACGCTGCCCGTGATCCATTGCCTGCGACTGATTCGGCGAGTCGTCATAAACGGGTTCCTTTGTGTGGTATTGTGGTAGATTATGAGGAGCGTAGCGAAAGCCACGACATCAGAACAATGTGGTCGCTCGCCAGGCTAAACTTGCTTCGGTGTACCCAGACACATTGCGTGGGATCTCAATGGTTTCATTGCGCGAACAGAAAATGTTTCCAGCAAATGATCCGCGTGCGGTGTAATTCCCGCCCTTGAAGCGTAGAATGCGTCGCAGCGAACAACTTCTTTGTTCCGAGGTAAAGATGCCACTGACGTATCGAGTCATGACAGAGGATGCGACAGACCACAAACCAATCACCGGCGACACAAGTTCAAAACTTGGGGTTCGCGACAGTGACCTGGACATCGACCACTCCGGGAATGCTCTGCCAGGGACCGGAGGTACATCAGTGATCGAGCCGATGCCGGGATTGAAAATCCGTTTGCAGTCCATGTCGCCGTCAATGGTTCCGCGCCGCCTTCACGATAACGGCAGGATTGCAGGAGCCAGCGGATCGAATTCCAGACGAGTATTCAGGATCGGTGCTGGCGCATGGGTGATTGGGAATTTGACCACGAACTTGAAAGTGGTGCCGGATGCCGATCATCACGGGACAATCCAGCCTGACTGCCGGATGCCGATGGAAGACTATCGAACCGCAATCAAAGCGACCCGAGAGGACTGGACAGATGGGGAGGGAGACATATGAGTACCGCCGACTTCCAAAAACAGAAAACGGCCTTCGAACTATGCATCGCTGACACGTTGCAGGTTTTTCTGGCGCGTCAGAATAGCCAGCCCGAATACATGGATGATGATGGCGTGGCGGAGGCTCACGAGCAAGCATGGCTGTTGCTCAGTGAAGATCAACGAAAACAAGTCTGGGGCCTCTCGTCGGATCTGTATTCACTCAGTGACAATGAGAAGCGTCCCGACCATGGTGAAGAACCAGACGAGCAAACTTTAATTGCATCGATTGAAGAATCGTACAGCAGGGGAAACTGGAATCAGCTACTTCACTGGTTCCGCTTCCAGCCAAAATTCGACAGGAACCTTGTGGACTACATGCGTGGGCGTGCCTGGGCAGAGTACGGATTCCCACGCGTTGCACTCGCCTTCTTTGATAATGCGTCGCGGATCTCACCATCCACGCCGACATATCGCTTCCTGGCGATGCAACAGGTAAAGGAACTCAGAGATTGGGACGAACTGGAACGCCGATGTGAACGCAATGCTCAGGCACTACCAGATGATGCAACAATGCAGCTATTGGTAGGCGAACTGTACCACGACCTTGCCATGATTCATGCAGATCGCAAGATGGACCAGAACGCTATCCGGCATCTTGATCGTGGTTTTGAACTTGCGGAAAAACAGGAGATGCGCGACAGTGTGCTCGGTTCCGCCGCCGCATCGAAAGCGTTTGCGCTAATGAACCTGCAAAACGTCGATGAAACAATCCCGTTTCTAACGAAGTGGATCAACCGATTACCCGATAATGCCGACCTTCGTACCACACGAGGAATCATTTTCCTCACCCAAAACTATCCCAAAGCAATCGAAGATTTTGAGCAAGCAATCGAACTTGGGACTTCCATGGCCCTTCCTTATTTGGAAGTAGCAAAGACAAAGGCGAGGCAGGAACAGTTCAAAGAGGTTTCGCGACTTTGCCGACTCGGTGTGGGGCTGTCACACCGTGATGCCGAGGTAGCGGAATTCCATCACTTACTCGGTCTCGCGGCGTTTTATCAGTCAAACAAACAACTTGCCGCCAAGGAATTGAAACATGCATCAATGCTGTCGCCATTCAATACGTTGATCAACAGGAATGAGCAACAGATTCTGGCAGGTGGACGCGAAGTGTTGATGCCGAAGGAATCGTTACAATCTCCTCAACAGTTACTCGAATTGATGAGTAACCGCTAGACTCTGCTGCCTTACCAGAGCATCAATTCATTGGTCAGATATGAGCCGCAATTTCTCGAACGGATCCGACTACACTGGTGATGTCATCTTCAGTTGTGAGTAGACCAGGGCTCAGGCGAACGCTGCCGTGATTGA
>JAYSPO010000718.1:0-14517 GCA_043722015.1 Candidatus Kuenenia sp.
GCGACCTCCGCCGAAATTCTGACCAATGAAGCCGTCATCGAACGTGTCACGATTTCGGTAGACCGTTCTCTCGAATACCTGGCAAAGCAACAACGACCGGACGGGGCATGGGATGGTAACAACGCGCCCAATGCGCTGGCGCTGCTGGCGTTTATGGGCCGAGGTCACGTACCGGGGCGAGGTCCGTACCGGGACGTCATCGAAAAAGGCAAGAAGTTCATTCTCCGGACACAGGATGCGAATGGCGTGTTTGTTCCGCAGCGCGCCGCTGGTTCCGGTCCGATGTACCAGCAGGGTCTGGCAACGCTGGCACTCGCCGAACTCTACGGCATGGATCCCGACCCGGAACTCGAAACCGCGCTGCGTAAATCGGTTGACCTGCTGATCCGCTGTCAGTCGGACAAAGGTGGCTGGCGTTATCAGCCGCAAAAGGCTGACGAGGACCTGAGCGTGACGGTGATGCAGATCGTGGCACTCCGGGCTGCGAATAATGCCGAGATTCCTGTGCCTGCGGCGACGATCGAAAAGGCTGTCGCGTATGTGAAGACCTGTGCCGATCCCAATGGCGGGTACGGCTATCAGAATGGCAGTCGCAAGCCGCCGACAACGGCAGCTGGAGTTGTTTCGCTGCAGTTGCTCGGCTACCACGAAGACGAATCGCTGCCGAAGTCGCTGGACTATCTGGTGTCACTGCCTGTCGAATGGGGCAACGGAGGCGGGATCGACTATTACTTCTACTTCCACTATTACGCGATGCAGGCCACCTACCAGGCGGGCGGCAAGCATTGGGCCGACTGGCATCCTCGAGTGCGCGAAATGCTGCTGGAAAAGCAAAACGCCGATGGGAGCTGGGACGTGCCGGGTGGCGGTGAATCGGAGAATGTCGTCGGCCCGAACAAGGTCTACGCGACCAGCATGGCCACGCTGGTCCTGGAAGTTTACATGCATTTTCTGCCCGCGTATCAACGGTAGACGCCATGAAAAACACGATGCTGGAAATCGCAAAACGAGTGGATGTTTTCTTTATGGAGCAGTCTCCGATTCACAAGGCGATGCGACGGCTGGCTGACGTATTGCAGGAGATGAACATTCCGTTTGCAATTGCCGGTGCAATGGCGGCCAACGCGCACGGGCACAAGCGGACAACTGCTGATGTCGATGTGTTGATGCGAGCTGAGGATTTGCAGCGATTCAAGTTGCGTTGGATAGGTCGAGGATGGACTGACAACTTCGAAGGGTCGAAAGGATTCAGGGATGCCCAGCACAATGTCAAAATCGATGTGTTGATCACTGGTCAATACCCCGGTGATGGATTGCCAAAACCGGTGGTTTTCCCTGAACCCGAAACGGTCTCGGAAATTCTGGACGAATCAATTCCTTTTGTGTCGCTGAAGACGCTTGTCGAATTGAAACTCGCCAGTGGCATGTCGGCGTCTCATCGACTACAGGATCTGTCGGACGTAATGCAGCTCATTCGCGCGAACAAGTTGCCTCGCGAATATGCAGATACCTTGAACGCATACGTTCGAGACAAGTTTCTTGAAATGTGGCAGGCCGCACAGGTTGACGATGATTATTAAGAATCGACTTTGGTGCTTTGTGAGTTGTGTCTTGATGTGTGCCACTGGCTCTGCCAGTGCTTTCTGCCAGTGCGGAGCACTGGCAAAGCCAGTGGCACACAACCCATCAATGAAATCGTGACAGAGCACTGGTTCGCAACTGATTCCAGGATAGAATTGATGGCCTTTCTGATGTGGAGTTGAACAATGCTGATGCTTTTAAGTCTGTTTTGTACCCTGATTCAGGACGAACCCGTGTTTTCCGGGCCGCAGCCGGGGGAAAAGCTGGTTCCTTTTGTGGCGACCGGAGTGCTTGGAAAAGATGCCGATCAAAAACTTGACATCGTCACTGAAACGGACACCAAACTGTGTGTGTTGATCTTCGTACATGAACGAAGCCGTCCGGCATTCGGTCTGTCGAACATGGTGCTGCGGCTGGTTCAGGATCGCGGTCCGGAGAAGATAGCGGGAAGCCTCATCTTTCTGACCGATGATCCGACGGAAACCGCCGAATGGATGAATCGCGTCCCGGACTATTTTCCGAAGCAGATTCGGCTCGGAATCTCAGTGGATGGCAAGGAAGGGCCGGGCGCGTATGGCTTGAATCGCAATGTTGCTTTGACCGTGCTGATCGCCAAAGACAATGTCGTGAGTGCGAGTTTTGCGCTGGTACAACCGAGCAACGAAGTCGATGGCCCGAAGATTTTCAAAGCCATTGCGGAGGTCCTTGGCGAAAAAGATGTTCCAAAAATCGCCGACTATCAACCGAAGGGTCGTGGTGAAAGTGCTCCAATGAAACGCGAGGCGGCTTCGCAGCATCCCGAAATCCGGAACATGTTGAGTCCCGTAATTCAGAAGACGGCGACAGATGAAGAAGTTGCGGCGGCGGCAAAGAAAGTCGAAGACTTCGCAGCAGAACACGCGGACTTCAGGATTCAGATTGGTGACATCGCTCGACGTATCATCGCCGCTGAAAAACCTGGAGATTACGGAACGGCCAAATCCCAGGAGTATCTGACGAAATGGTCAAAGGAATTCACGAAGGAAGTGGCCGAGAAGTCTGAGTCGAAGAAGAATTAGATATTCTCAAGTACGATGGACATTCATGTCCGTCGCAGAGCAGGAAACTCTGGCGCAACGGACGTTGCCGACCGGCTGGAAGTTGATCGATGTACCTTGTTTTCTGGTCAGGACTCGGGCATGAATTTCCAAGCTGCAGGAAGGGCACTCGACTCAGAGAGTCAAGCTACCTGAATCGCATCCCTGGACGAAAGTCGTTCGTGTTGAGGTGTCACAATGTGGTTGTATCTGTGGATTGCAATGCTGGCCGGTGAATTACAGTCTGCTCCGGTGGACTTTGAGACTCAGGTGATGCCTATCCTGACGAAAGCCGGTTGCAACACAGGTGCCTGTCACGGAGCGGCGGCAGGGCGGGGTGGATTTTACCTGTCGCTTTATGGCAGTCGGCCTGCTACAGACTTTGCGCAAATCACGCTGGCGCTCGAAGGCCGCAGGATCGATCGAATGCACAGCGAGATGAGTCTGCTTTTGCTGAAGCCGACGGAACAGCTTAACCATGAAGGAGGCACACGCCTGGAACTCGACGGTCGAGACTTCAAAACCGTCCAGCGCTGGATCGATGAAGGGGCGCGAAGGAATCAGACGCGACAGTTGCGGGAATTTTCGTTCGTCAGCGAAGCCATTGTCGTGGACGAAACCAGAGATTCCGGGCACCGACGTGTGCAACTCATCGCGACCGCTCGATTCAGCGATGATGCGATTAATGATGTGCTGCCATGGACCGTGCTGACTGCGGATGATCCCGACAGTGTGAGTATCAACGAATTCGGTATCGCGACCCTGCGGCGTCCGGGACGGCATCTGATTATGGCCCGATTTCTGGATCAGGTGCGACCCTTGGAATTGATCGTTCCGGGGAAAGATGTTCAGCGACTTCCGGCGACAGACGAAACTGGTCAGCCGACGCAATCCATCGATCGCTTCATCAAACATCGACTGGACGAAGCAGGACTCATCGCGTCACCGACAGCCGATGATTCCACGTTGATTCGTCGGCTCACTCTCGATCTCACCGGAAGATTGCCGAGTCCATCGGCGGTGCAACAATACGTTAATGAGACTACAGCCGACAAACGATCGCAACTGGTGGACCGTTTGCTGCAGTCGGAAGAATTCAACGACTTCTGGACACATCGCCTGGCGTTGCTGTTTCGAGTGCCTCAGGCGAAAGGAAACCCAGCGGCGGCGAAAACGTATTACGCCTGGCTGCACGACTGCGTCAGAAACAATGTTCCGCTGAACCGCATGGCGAACGAGCTTCTGTTGGCCGATGGTTCGGTGACAGAATCAGGGCCCGCCAGTTTTTACAATGTCGCTGGCGACGCGCGCGGGCAGGCGGAATTTGTGAGTCAGGCATTCATGGGCGTGCGGCTGCAGTGTGCCAACTGCCACGACCATCCTTTGGACGCATGGACTCAGGACGACTACCATGGCTTGGCGGCCGTATTTGCTCGCCTCAAACGCGGAGCCGTCATTCGTGAAAACAAGACCGGCGACGTCATCCATCCCGTGACCTCGGAACCGGCCATCGCGAAGATTCCGGGAGGGCCGTTTCTGTCGCCGGAGGCCGATTACCGAACCGAACTGGCGACGTGGATGACCTCAGGTGACAACGCGTACTTCGGCAAGGCATTGGTGAATCGCGTGTGGAGTCATCTGCTCGGACGAGGGCTGGTGCAACCAGTCGATGACCTTCGAGTCACCAATCCGGCGACTCATCCGGAACTTCTGGACTGGTTGACGCAGGATTTTGTGGATCACGGATTTCAGTTGCGACATGTGATTCAGCGCATTTGTCAAAGCGACGTTTATGCTCGTGGAACGGCGAAGGATTCCGACCACAGCGCGACCGTCGAGTTTTATACCTCAGCGATTCGTAAACCGATGTCACCGGAAGTCTTTATGGACGCGGTTGCCGATGTGACGGGCGTCGCTGCTCCGGATCAGGGAGATGATCGAGCGATCTCATTTGCAGGATTGATGTCTGCATCAGAGCGACTGGACCTCCTGGGACGTTGCATCGACGCCTGCGAATCGTCAACTGTTGAACGCACGGACCTCGCCGTCCAATTGCAACTGTTGAACGGAGCCGTACTGAATGATCGCCTGTCGTCTGAAGACGGCACTGTGATGAATGCCGTGAAGTCCGGCCAATCGGCTGAATTACTGATCAATGACTTCTATCTGCGTGCGCTGTCTCGCACGCCAGGCGAGGCTGAAATGATATTCTGGAGAAATCAGTTCCCTGAGGACGTCAGTTCGTCACGCTTTGCGGCCGTCGCCCAGGACTTTGTGTGGAGCTTGTTGAACAGCGATGAGTTTTGTACGAATCACTGAACGACAAATGACAGATGTCCCCTCCGGAGTGTTGGAAAGTTCTGATAATGAAAGTCGATTTGGCAGTGGATTTCCGGGTAATTGGTTGCGTAAGACGTGTGGGCGGTATTGCCAGGAGTTCAGAGGCCACGATGGGGGCTTGTCCCCGTCGAGCCCTGATCATGACCAGACGCGATCAAAACACGAAATGCCATCACTACCCGGCTTGTCCGGATCGGAGAGCAGAGACGGTGGGCTAAAAAAACGGTCGAAAGGAACCACAACCCCATCCGCCTCGTGCGGATGGTGGAAAAGATTGAAAGGACAGTCCGATGCCCGCCGTTTCGATGGGTCATGCAGTCTCATCAACCGCGTTTTTCATCTCATTCACCATCCGTGCAAGACGGATGGGGTCTTACGCATTGTTGAAGCAAAGCATGTCTAGCCCGCCATCTCATTCACCATCCGCACGAGGCGGACGGGGTCTTTGCTGGAATACTCACGGCTGGCTCTGGTCAAACGGAAAGGCTGCACTTTCTTGAATCGGCACATCGAAGACGTGGGTAACGTCAAGGGTTCATGCCATTGGGTTCTCAGTCATCGGAGCGACTGAGCGACATGGACTCACCAATAACAACGCCCCACAGCAGGTGACTGCTGAGGGGCGTATTGGTGAGAGTGAACTTTACATTCCTGAGTTGCGAAAAAACTCAGTCATTCCAGCCGCTGTGGGTGTTGTCGATTCCAGTTGCAGGTCTTCGAATTTGATGCCGTCCAGCGGTGAAGCGGGTTGCGTCGGAGACGGAATCGCCGTGTCAGCCGGTACAGTCGTTTCCGGAGCCACCGGGACGACAGTCGGAGAAACAACTTCCACGACTGGCGGTGGTGCAAGTGGCAATAATTCGACGCGCCGGATGATACGTACGTTGTTCAGCTCATTCGCTTCCATCAGCTCATCAAAGCTGTCGATCGCCACCACAACTGTGTCGAACGGTGCGGTCGGCTGTCCCTGGAAACCCAGAGTCATCGCGGATGCAGGCAGTTGCAACTGAAACGGTACAACAGCGCCGGCAGAAATCTGCGTCACTGTCCCGCGTGCTGTCGGACAGTGTGCATGGATCTGCCCCAGCACTCCGACGATACTGATCTGAAAGTTTCCGACGGCAAGTACACTATTGTTACGCACGGTGACCTGAATCACAGGGCCGCAGCCGGGGCCACCGTCAGTGACAAGATGCACATCGACGAGTTCCAGATCGCCGATCTGATTCGATGAGGGAGGTCTTGACAATAATAAACCAGGAGCCAGTTCGGCTCCGACAGCTCCGGACTGTTGTCGCATGCGGTTTCTGATCAGCAGGTCGATGACGTGCCCACAGTGCGATTCGGGGACTCCCAGAATCTGACTTGTGCGAGGATCAGCGAATCCTGTGGAAGTGACAATCGTCGGTGGCACAGCGACTGTCGATTGGACTGTCACCGCAGAGCCACTGACGACCCCCTGTGTGGGCTGTGCCAACGGCTGTCCTTGTTGAATTTGTTGTTGCTGTTGCTGTAACGGTTGAGATTGTTGTCCCTGCTGCGGCTGCAACGTTTGACCATTCGCCACGCTCATGCTGACGGCCAGAGCGACGGATGTGGTCAGGGTAAAACGGGCGACGAGCGTTCGGACGCGAGCGGCTCGCCGTGATCTGGATCGAAACATGACGGATCTCCTTTTGAACATTGTTAGATGGAAGAAAAAGTTTCATTGAACAGGGTCTGGACATGAAAGAAGCCCGACGGATGTGAAACACATCGCGTCGGGCTCTTGGGGTGGCATCACATTTCGGTGATGCCGGGAGTTATCCGGGTGGTCAGGTTCGTGGTGATTTCCCGTGACTCCATTTCACCGTAGCATCTGCGGACTCTTCACGATCCCGAACAATTAGTAGCAACCCCAGTAAGAGCTGTAGACTGGCTGGCAGCTGTAGCTGTAGGTTGGCTGGCAGCAGTAGCTGGTGTAGTACACTGGCCGGGCACAGCAGTAGCTTGAGTAGCTGTAGTAGGGCTGGTAGCAACCGTAGTTGCTGTAGCACGAACCGTAGTACGATCCGTAGCATGAGTTGTAACCACCGCCCCAGCCGTGGTTGCTGTACCCGCAACTTCGGAAGCAGGCTTCAATGGCGTCGGTCTTCTTCTCTGAGCCAGCGTCGGAGGCCAGCTGATCCACATCAATGTCCAGTGCAGCATCCACGATGTTAACATCCGCATCCGCAATTGTTGCGGCATCGATCGTCAGAGCAGCGTCATCGGCAACGGTGATTCCCGCCAGCATCAAAACTGGCACAACAGCAAACATAAGCTTCTTGAACATGATCATTCTCCTGGTCCGGTTAAAGTTGAGTTAAGAGAATCACGAGTCAACCGGCCACTCGCAGTTCTCAGTTCCGTTTGGATGTACTTCGTAGCGAGGACTGCGGAGGTTTGTTACAGATCAATTTCAGTTTTTTGATTTGCACTCCAACCGATGAGCCGCCAAGCGCAGCGATGAGCCCTGTTGAGCCGTCGTAACGCAGCAAAAATCGTCCGTTCCGATGCGTCGTCGGGTTGATTCCAATGGCGAAGTACGCACTGGGTTAAGCACTCACGTTACGAGTCTGGAGTTTCAACGGAATCGCCGGATTCTCAAAAGGCCGGCGAGACACGAAGGTAGCCAGCAATTGACGGATTCGTTTCGAAGCTGTAGAAGAGGCGGACATTTTTAAATTCCACTGTGCCAGATTCAGGTTCGCGACCCGATCGAGCCTGGTATCAATTGAAGAAAACGCTCTGCTTCCCGACAACAATGACAAGCTGGAAGCTTATCCCACGATAAAAACGGCAGTCCCCTTGGGGACTGTCGTCTTAATCGTTTAACGGCAAGCCGCAGGCGTCGGTGCCAGGTTTCGCCTACGCCTGCGGCTCGCCGTTAAACGAAAATGCCGACCCAGGAGACTAAAACGGCAGTCCCCTTGCCTGGATGGTGAAGC
Source organism: Candidatus Kuenenia sp. (assembly GCA_043722015.1). Classification (GTDB taxonomy): domain Bacteria; phylum Planctomycetota; class Planctomycetia; order Planctomycetales; family Planctomycetaceae; genus SXXK01. The sequence goes on from JAYSPO010000718.1 coordinate 7,967, forward strand.
CGGATGAAGTTGCAGCCATCTTCCGATGTCACCGTAGGAATTTGACTGCCAGGTCAAACCCATGATGCCGCCTGCAACCTGAGACGACTGAAACAATTGAGGAGACCACCGTGATTCATCCGCACCTTTCCGAACCAGACGAACCTCTGCCGCCGTTGCTGCTCGCATTCATTCGGGACTATGACTGGCTGGATCACCCGGCGGCAAAACGGGCGTTGTTGGATAAGTTCTGCAGTGAGCATGTGCTGGATCCAGAGCTTTGTGAATCGGCGCGGCTCTACCATTCCGGCAGCGGTCTGGCGAATCAGTTGCGTCCGGAGCGTCGTCAGCCCGCTGCGGCGACTTCACCGGACATGCCGGAGATCGAGAACCTGGGCGATTTTGTGCTGGAAGAAGAAATCGCCAGTGGCGGTATGGGGACTGTCTACAGAGCGATGCAAAAAGGTTTGCTGCGGTCTGTCGCTGTCAAGATTGTGCGTCTGGATCGACCAAGCTTGTACGCTGAGAAACTCCGGGACGAGTCTCGTAACTTTGCGAATCTGCACCACACCCACATTTTGCCGGTGTATGCAGCAGGGGTCGGCAAATACGACGGACGCGAGATCCCTTATTATGCGATGCAGCATGTGAATGGAGCGTCTCTGGACTGCGTGATTCAAAACGCCAGGGTCATGGCGACCAGACGCGACGGCCAGCCCAGAACACTCAAGGAGGTCGTCCAGTTTGTGATCACCCGGAAATTCAGTGCCGAGGAAGGCGAGGTTAAGAACGCAGTCAAGTCCCACGATGCAGAAGGGGCACCAAAACGACTCCAGGTCAGCAACGCCTGGGTGAAATCAGTTGCCATGTGCGTAAAAAATCTCGCCGATGCGGTTTCCTACATTCACGACAAAGGTTTCATTCATCGTGACTTGAAACCCAGAAACGTGATGATCGATCGAAAGGGACATCCGTGGGTGATTGACTTCGGGTTGGCGTCGGTTCCGCAGTCCAGTGGAAAGTCAAGTCCGTATGCGACGACTGACCTGGAAGGTAAGCATCGCGAACCGCAATCTTCCGAGCCGCATCTTGAAGGGACGCCGGCCTACAGCGCCCCGGAACAATTTCGAGGTGCCACCGACGTCCGCTCGGATGTCTGGGGTCTAGGGATGATCCTGTACGAATCCCTGGCATTCCAACTGGCTTATGCATACGACTGGACAGATGAGAATAAAAGCTGGACTCCGATCGCCAACCATTCCAACAAATCGAACTGGGGAAATTCGAAATGGCAACTCCGCCCCCCAGACCACTTTGTAGACGGAGTTCCGGACGATCTTGCTGCCATCTGCCGGAAAGCCCTGCAACCTGACCCCGGGAGCCGTTATCAAACCGCCGCGAGCCTTGCGGCAGACCTGCAGAGATTTCTCGACGACGATGACGTTTCGGCCCGACGTCCGGGTTTCAATCAGAGTCTACGGCGGCTTGTTCGTCGTCATCGCGTTTGGGCCGTGGCACTGGGGCTGAGTTTTGTGCTGCTCCTGGTGGTCTTCGCGTCGCTGATCATCACGAAAAATTCATGGGCACGCGAAAAGCTCCACCGCGAGGTCGCGGAACAGAGACTGGAACGGATCCGAGGTTTCCAGAACGCCTACGCCGTGTCCCTTGCCGGAAAGTCACGGGACTCCGGGCGAGTCGCTCATGCAATGGGACTCCTGGACAGCCTTCGGCCATCGCCAGGCCTGCCTGACATTCGTGGCTGGGAATGGCAATATCTGGTTCGCGCGTGCCATGAAGAGCAGTCGAAGTTTCAAATGAAATTTGGCAAAGCTCGATGCGTTGCAGCCAGCCGAACGGGCAACCTTATGGCCTATGCCGGGGACGACCGACATGTGTACGTCGCATCGACTCAGGACCGGGAGCCAAAGTTCGTTCTTGACGGTCACTCTGTGGCAGTCAACGCACTTGCCTTTTCTCCGGCAGGCAACCAACTCGCGTCGGGGGATGACGAGGGTGTGGTTTGCGTCTGGGATCTGGCCACAGGCAAGCGACTCCAACTGTTGGAAGCGCACATGCTGCCGATCACCGCCGTCGCCTGGAGCGAAGATTCCCGGTTCCTGCTGACGGCAGGGGAGGACAGAATGCTGAGGCTGTGGAATGCGGCGAACGGTCAGCCCGAAAAGATACTGACTGGCCATCGTGACATGGTCACCGATATGGACTTTTCCGTCGACGGAAAGCTACTGGTCACGATCACGGCAGACAAGACTGTTCACTTGCTGAACTCCGATGACTGGTCCACGGTTGCGATTGTGAAACTGGAAGGATCAACGCAGCGGTGTGCCCTCGCCCCCGACGGGAAGTTACTTGCCACGTCTGGTTCTGTCGGAAAAGTTGAGTTGCGAGCTCTGCCGTCTGGCGAGGTCGTGCGCGAATTTGATGCCGGGACGGCGAACATTGCGGATTTAACATTCAGTCCGGATGGCGGACTTCTGGCAACTGCCGGAGTTGATGGCATCCTGACCGTTTGGTCAATGCCCTATGGGAAACGTCTGCGTACATATCATGGACATTCCAACGACATTCGCAGCGTGAGTTATTCCGACGAAGGCAGAGGTCTGATCACAGCGTCAAGTGACGGCACCGTGCGATTGTGGAACGCCAATTCGGCGAACAGTCTGCATGAACTTCATGGCCACGCGCTCAGACCGTTCTGCGTATCGCACAGCGCAGATGGGCGTTGGCTTGCCTCGGGAGGTCAGGACTTTTCGGTCCGCTTGTGGGACCTCCAGACTGACCGCGAGGTGCGGTATTTCGGTAAGCACACGGTCGAGTATGGGAAGATGCCTGACGGCCCTCCTCCGGTCCATAGCATCGACACCTATGCCGGTCACGGCAATGGAGTCCGCAGCGTGGCGATCCACCCCGATGGATCAAAGATTGCTTCTGCAGGCCTGGACAATACCGTCCGCATCTGGGACACAGTTGATGGAAAGGAGTTGAGGGTATTTGAAGAGTCACAAATTGTGACCGCTGTCGCATGGACGCACGATGGACGCCGCGTGATATTCGGGGGCTGGGATGATGCCATTCATGTGTGCGACCCGGAAACCGGAGACGAACTTTTCAAGATCTCAGATCACCTGGGGCATGTGGAATCTCTCGCCATCGACCCACAGGGACGATGGATTGCGTCGGCCGCCAGTGGATCACCTTTTGAGGCGGCAGGACAGGGCAGAGTGTACCTCTGGAATGCCAGGGACGGAAAACTTGTCAGAATCCTGAAGGGACACACCAGTGATGTGTGGACGGTCGCATTCGATCGGACCGGCAACTTGCTCGCATCCGGAGGTGAAGATCAGGAGATTCGGATCTGGAACCCGGAGAACGGTGAATCAGTGGGCACTCTTCGCGGGCATCTCGGAGCGATCAAGTGTGTGGCATTCAACCACGATGCCACGCGTCTGGCCTCAGTGGGCGCAATTGACCAAACTATCCGCGTCTGGGATCCCGCGATGGGTGTTGAATTGTTCGCCACGCGAGGGCGAAACTTCGTGGCTTTCAGCCCCGATGGCAATCGACTGGCGTTTGGATCCGGAAATACCGACAGCATCCATATTCTCGATGGTACTCCTGATGCCGGTGCCAGCACGCAGAGTGACGTGCTCGTACCTTCACCTGGCGTCGATGAGGCACCAGTTGGGTGTGCCACATTTCGCGTGCTCGGATACACCACATCGAATCGCCTGCCGATGGTTCTGGACCGAAAGCATGAAGAACCGTTCGTTGATGCGAAGCCAGGCCAGAAGTTTCTCGTCGTCATGGCCTGTGTCTGGCAGGGTGATTTGATGCCTGGAGGCCGCAAAGCCGTTCGCGATCTGAATCAACTCACGGGTCTGGAAGCTCGGCAGGAAGCCATGCGCCGGCGCTATGTCAATTATGACCCCAGGCGTTTCAGAATTCGAATCGGAGAACTTGAGCCTCAGCCAGCCGTCTTGATCTCCGATCTGGAAGCCAACATGGGATTCCACCCCGCCGTCGAAGGTACCAGCTCAGAGGCACGTCCGGTGTATCATCGCTTGGGACTGGCACTGGCGATTGAAGTACCAGAAGACACTCAGCCGGCAAATGTGCAGATTTCGTTCGACGATGCGCCCTTCATTCCGGTGCCGATCGAAATTGATTCTGCATTGATTGACCAGGTTTGACTCTCTGTCGGGAGTCATCTGAAATGTTTTCCCGACTCCCTGCCTGCACTCACCGTGCCATGGCCAGAAACAATTGCACACCATGGCACTTCAGGGGAGAGTTCCCGGAAAATCCATTGTTTTTGACGGACTGGCCGCCAGCCAGAGTGTGCCAGATCGCGCGCTTGTAAGTCAATAACGAGTTTGTGAATGTGCGATTGGGCACATGCAGGGAGCAGACATGCCAAAAACAATGTCGAAAATTGATGCCACTGAATGGCACACTATTCGCCGCAGTAGGCGAGTTTCATGTTCACCTGGAGCGGTCGCGCAATTCGGTCGTGGCCGCCGACAAATTTTTCTCTGCTGATCGTGTTGATCGCTCAAAGCAGAACTGGAGCAAATCATGACTGGTCGTATGGATACTTTTGGTTTGACAGACATCGGGCTTGTGCGCGAAAGAAACGATGATCAGTTTTTGATCGCGGACTTAAAAAAGTCCGTCATTATTCATCAGACCAGCTTGTCCTACGACGATGAAACGCATCTCCTTGGTGGTTCGCAGGCCCAGTTGCTGCTGGTTGCTGATGGAGTCGGCGGTCATCCGGGTGGAGATCGTGCGAGTCGCATGGCGGTTCAGGGGGTCGTGCAGTATCTGCTGAACACGATGCATTGGCTGTTCCGATTGAACGATGGTCGCGAAGATGCATTTCTGGACGATTTGAAAGGAGCGTTGAAGTTCACTCAGGAAAAGTTCCGTCAACATGCGGAAGCCGTTCCGATGGATCAGCTGATGGGAACAACGATTACACTGGCGTATATTGTCTGGCCGCAGGTTTACCTTGTTCATGTCGGCGATAGCCGGGCATACGTATTTCGTGGCCACGATGTGATCCATCTGACGCATGATCAGACCTATGCACAGGCACTCGTCGATGCGGGCCTGATGCAGGAGTCGGAAGTTCGGAAATCGCCGCTCCGGCATGTGCTTTCCGGACTTGTGGGATGCAATCCCCGACACCTGGCTCCGGAAGTCAGTCAATTCAAGCTCGCGCTGCACGACAAATTGCTGTTGTGTACTGACGGACTCACGTCGCAACTGACCGATCGTGCGATCGCGGATCTGCTTTCTCCTGATTTGACGTCCGAGGAAGCGTGCTGTCTGTTGGTCAACGCGGCCAACGATGCAGGCGGTCAGGACAACACGACAGTTGTCCTGGCTCACTTCACGGATCGAATTCATGAACGCATCAAGACGAAAGCAGAAACAGTCGGAAGCAGCACGTCGGCAGGAGTTCCATCTGCGGACCGTTCATTGGCAACAGAAGTTTCAGTCGGCATTTGACCTCAGATTATCGAAAAGTGGAGATCAGTATTTGCACAAACCTGTCAGCGGCTGATACGCTGGTGAATTTCTCGTTTTCAGTAAACCACCACGACCTTTACTGAACCGATGCGGGTTTTAACACTCATCGAGAAAGCCGATCTATGAATCAAAAACGCGTCACAGAAACGAGGAAAGGAAATCCCGCGCCAAAAGTCATCAGGAGAGCATTACCCAAATCAACACGATCGACAGCCGTCAACGGGCATGCACGCCGGACGTCTCTTGGAGATATCACTGACGCTACAACAGAAATCGGCATTCAGGAACACACCGTTCAGGAGTCCGTGGCGGCAGCACAGGCGGCCAAGATCAACGCCATTGTCGATATCATGCACGCAATTCCGCCCCATGATGCCGATACACTTGCGAAAGTGCTGACCGCCATCATCGGGGGCACATCGCCGGATGAAGTCGAGTTGCTGCGAACGGTGTTGCTTAAGAACGCAACGCTGGATGATGCCACGAGCGGAACAGAATCTGACAGTCTACTGTCGGATGACTGGAAGAATGGTGGCTACCCTTATAAGTTCCTGATGTCTCGCAAGTCGTACGAGAAACAAAAGTATCGTCTGCAGGTCGAATTATTGAAACTTCAGGCCTGGGTCAAACGGACGGGACAGAGAATTGTCATCCTGTTTGAAGGTCGCGATGCAGCCGGAAAACAAGAACAGCGGGGTCACTCAGGCAGGAACACATGCAGCAGAAAAATTGATGGCAGAAAAATGAATCGCAGAGAGACACTAAGTCGAAGTCTGTATTTTCCTGCCGATCATTTTTCTGCCGGTCCTGACTTCCGCAAATCTTTGCGGGAGAACAAGAAATTAACTTTTAGTAATACAGATAAACCCAGCGCGGGCTTCGCCCAAAACCAATTATGATTTTTATTTTACCACGCAGGGCATGGCGCGGGTTTCGCCCGCAACCCAGGTTGACGAGATGTCAGTCGCAACGAGCGTGGTTCCGTTCTGCTCTTATTTTTTGTGAGTCTTGTGAGTTTT
>JAYSPO010000719.1:0-1911 GCA_043722015.1 Candidatus Kuenenia sp.
TTCGCGACGATGTGTATGTCGCCCGACGCGGTCACGGTGCGACGCACAACGGAAAGTCGATTAAGGTAGGCGAGCAGAAAAATCTCAACGAAGTATTGCTCGGGATCGGTTTTGCTTACGATCGCGGGGCGATGATGGAAGCGACGCTGGCCGCAGTCGGTGACTGTTTCCGTCAACAGATTCACGGCGTGCGTCGCTTCGGCACAGCATCTTTGGACCTGGCGCATGTGGCTTCTGGTTTATACGGTGCATTCTTCGAGTACCAGCTTTCACCCTGGGACTTTGCCGCTGGCCAGTTACTCGTCGAAGAAGCGGGTGGTGTCGTGACAACCTGTGACGGTCAGAGTCCGCCGATCAGAAAAACCACGCTGCTCGCCTCGAACGGGCTACTGCACGATCAATTGCTGCCCATCGTACGTCAGCACATGCTTCCATCCTGAGTTCAGCTGCATGCTCAAAGTCGTCTTCGCTGCCTTAGCCTTTCTGGTCGCCGCCATTGTCCTGGTGCTTGCCATCTCAACGACCGCAGATCCCGATGCGTTGCGCAATGGCAGTGGGGCGACTTGGCCCAAGTCGCCTCGCCCAATCTCAACGACGGCAGATCCCGATGCACTGCCCGTTCCGGAGACCGACGATCCTCGCATCTCCGACATGCAATGGATACCAGGCGGACGATTTGAAATGGGGGCCTTGAATACTGTCCCGGACGAATTCCCGCCGCACGTTGTGGCGCTGGATGGATTCTGGATGGACACGACTGAGGTCACGAACCGACAGTTCAAAGAGTTCGTGGATGCCACCGGTTACGTGACCACAGCCGAACGAGCACCGGAACTGCGGAGCATTCAGCCGGCTTCAGAACTGGCGAACGTGCAGATTCTGCCAGAGTTTAACAAGCCGGGATCCATCTGCAGCCTGCAGCTTTCCAGTCGGGATGACATCAATCCAAACAAAGGAGCCTACAGTTGGTGGCAGTATGTTCCGGGGGCAAACTGGATGCATCCGGAAGGCGCTGAGTCCACGATCGAAGATCGTATGGAACATCCCGTGGTCCATGTCAGCTGGCTGGATGCCAAAGCCTGGTGTGACTGGGCCGGCAAAAAACTTCCGACGGAAGCACAGTGGGAATTCGCCGCTCGAGGGAAACGCAGCGGTGCCGAATATCCCTGGGGCGACGCCCTGAAGCCGGACGGAAAGTGGCGACACAATATCTGGCAGGGTGAGTTTCCGATCAAGGACACTGGCGAAGATGGCTTCACGCGCACGGCCCCGGTGAAGAGTTTTCCCGCCAACGATTTTGGTCTGTACGAGATCACGGGTAACGTCTGGGAATGGTGTGCTGACTATTATCAACCGGAATACTACGCCGTCAGCCCGTCCAAAAATCCCCCCGGCCCCGAATCCAGTTACGACCCACAGGAGCCCGACATCATTAAACGTGTGCAGCGCGGCGGATCATTCATGTGCAGCGATCAATACTGTGTCGGCTATCGCGTGAGTGCCCGCATGAAAGGCGAAGAAGACACCGGCGCATTCCACACGGGCTTCCGCTGCGTCGTGACTCCGGACATGCTGCGGTAGTAGTGAAGCCCCTCGCGCTCGGCATCCTGCTGCCAGCGTCAATTCCGCGACCCCATCCGGCTCGCCCGGATCGGTGAGCAAAGATGGTGGGCTAACAGCACACGACACTAAAAGCCAAAACCCCATCCGCCTCGTGCGGATCGGTGGACAAGATCAAAACGCGGCGTCATCAAGTGCAGCCTCAACGCAGGGTTCGACACGCCGACAACGGTGAAAATCTCATGCACAAATCTGGTCAAGTTGGCTATAGTCTTTGAAGTTGGTATATCAAAAAAAGAGGGGATGCCTCGAAGCTGGTGTTTTTCCCGAAGGCACCAGAAAAAGGAAGGT